>CAZQYL010000174.1:0-5720 GCA_964597425.1 uncultured Ignavibacteriales bacterium
GCGCAAAACATCCCCTGGCTGATAAACAGGTAAAATATTCAGTTAATGAGTATTTAAGTTACCTTAAAAGAAGTACTTTGAGTAAATAAAAGTATTGTTATAGAAAACCGTTTCCAGAATCAGCTTCTATCAGCTTTTTTTCCACCCAGGCTTTTTCTGTGATAAAATCAGGTGCCTTTATCATTTCCCGAACATCGTACAGAATATTCAGGTCAAATTTTGTTTTTAGTTTTATGAGTTTTAGCGCTACCCTGATGAAATTTATATAATATTTTTTTCTTGCGGGTGAAATGTATTTATCGTTTGAAAGCATGTGACGGAATGAATCTATTGCCGCTTCCATTTCGTCAAACATGTTCAATTCATACATTGAAGAAACCAGCAGCGTTTTGATCTCAAATTTATTGTAAAGATCTGTATGTTTTATGTTCTTAAGAAGTGCAAGAGCTTTTTCAAACCCACCTGAAGCGAATTCTGCAAGCGCCCCGGCGAAATTCACTGCGCTTTCTCTTATTTCACGGTTAAGCTTATTTTTGTATTCTTTTATAAAAGCAACTGCCCAGCCTGTCTCTTTCTGCGAAAGTGCGCTTTTTACTACGCTTATGAACATTGTTACCGATAGACCCCCGGGTTCATCTTTATACAACTGCAATTCAAGTTCCAGCCTGTAAAGCTCCAGCAGTTCACCGTTGTATTCGCTTTTTCCCGCCCGCATCATCTTCTTGCAGAAATTTTCGAGATTGATTATGACTTCCATAATATCATCGCGTGATAGTATTGAAAGGTTCTTTAGAAATCTCTTTTTCACCATTAGAAAATACTTCACATTTTCTTTTTCAGTATGAAGCCTTATCGTATCGTAATAAATAGGGATTATAGGCGTTTCTGAAAACTTCAGAGGGTCAAGTTTTTCAAATGCATATTTCAGTTCATGAGAACTTAGCTGAATATTATATAATTCATTTACATTAATGATATAAAGGTACAATCTAAGCATCGTGATATAATAATAACTGCCCAAATTGTAAGTGATGTTGTAAATTCCGTTGTTCAGGTGGAATTTTTCGGTTTTATTGAAATATTTCTTTTGCAGAAGATGGTAAGTTTCATTCTCTATTGAATATCGTTCATAATAATAGACAAAATCCCTTCTTTGAACTCTATCCATATCGTGTATCGCGGCAAGGCTTTCTTTTTCAAACTGTTTCCACAGGTTCTTCCTGTTAAATGCTTTTAGAAGGTTAACCCTGAAATAGGCTCCTCTGCTTTTGATCTCCCTGTAAGCAAGGAAATCTTCCGCAAGCTTTAAAAGCGCGAACATCAAAGTCCTTGTGAAACCGTCATTGTATGCTGTCTCAGGAAATAGTTTTTTGAAAACATTTTTCTTTGATACTTTTTGTTCATCAAATGCCGGCCATTGTTTTTTGAGATAGCTGTATAGCTTTATTACTCCCTGGTTCTTGTTAAAGTATGGTGATAGTATGAAGTCATCAAACTCTCTGATCTCATTTGAAGTAAATGACGATAGTACTGCCAGTAAACTGCTTTTCTTCAATTTCAGTAATAATATTAATTTTTCAAATTTACTCAAAAATATTAATAAATTTACCGCTAAATCGCTTATAACGTTTTTTTACAGGTATACTAAAACAATTCAGAATATCGTTCTGCAAATAAGGACACTTTGGGATTAAAATCTTTGAAAAATCAGTGTAATTCCTGCAAATCATGAAATATTCTCCAAAAACAAAACAAATTTCGGTTCTTTGGTATAATTAACTTATCTATATAATTTTGAAAAGAAAGGATAATGAATGGTAAATTTCTTGATGGATAAAGTGTATGATTCTCATTTGAAAGCAGCAAAATATACAAAGAAAATAACAGTATTTGCAACCGAAGGTGACAGAAAAGGGGAAATTGATCTTATCTGGCAGCCGGTACCCGGAGCTGCTTCATATATGATACAGGTTAGGACCGGAAAAAGTTTGGAGAGCAGGTGGAAAGAAATAGATATTGTATCAAGATCAAGATATACATCTGCAGGATTAAAAAGCAGAACAACATACAGCTTCAGAATAGCGCCTCTTGGTACGAAGGGTATCACAATATGGAGTGAACCGGTAATCCAGAAAGCGCCATAAAATTATCTGCGTCATCATTCAGCCTCCCGCTGATGTAACCCCAATCGGCGCATTTATTCATAATACCCGGTACTAAAATGTGCCGGGTAAACTATAAACAAATTTAAAATTTAATAGATAATGAAAGTAACTACAAATTGCAGATTTTTACTGTTCAGCATATTGATCCTATTGTTGAATCAAGCTCTTTTTTCACAGAATATAAGCAATACAATTGGAACAAATGGGAGATTTGAGATAAAAAACGGCGGAATTACATATTTTGTTGTTCCACAGAGCACGGGAAATTCATTTTTTTACCGAAACATAGTTCTTTCGCTGACCAATTCACCAACTTTAGGAGTAATTATGAAAGGTCCTTCCAGTTTTATTCATGATTATGCTCCGGACGGATCAATAGGGAAGAATACATTTGTCGGGGTTACAGCAGGAAATTTCACGCTTACCAGTTCTGCAATTTACAATACTGCTTTGGGTTACGGAAGCCTTAGTGAGCTGACTACAGGCATTAATAATACAGCAATTGGATCACAGTCACTGTTAAACAATTCAACGGGAACAAATAATACCGCGTTAGGTTCAGCATCAATGTATCTTAACACGACAGGCAGTTTTAATACCGCATTAGGCAACAATGTTCTGTACAGCAATTCAACGGCTAATTTTAATACAGGTGCCGGGTATCAATCATTGATGCTTAACACCACGGGTAACGGTAATACTGCTTTTGGATATTCATCTCTTCATCAGAACACAACCGCTTCAGGAAATTCTGCTTTCGGATTTTCAAGTCTTTTCAAGAATACTATAGGTATCGGAAATTCTTCTTTTGGTTACAGTTCTTTGTATGAAAATACAACAGGAAACGGTAATTCATCTTTTGGCTATTATGCGATGGAAAATACTACAACGGCAAGTTTTAATTCCGCTTTTGGTTTCGGGTCATTAAGAGATAATATAACCGGGCAGGAGAATTGTGCATTTGGCTCAGGCACTTTAAGGAATAATATTTCAGGGGGCTTAAACTGCGCATTTGGATCAAGCTCACTATTGGATAATTTTAACGGGAATTATAATTCAGCCTTCGGCAATTCTTCGTTGTATCGAAATACCACAGGCGCGTATAATTCGGCATTTGGATATGGGTCAATTTCAACCGGTACAACCGGCAACAACAATTGCGCATTCGGCAAATTTTCTCTTCAAAACAGTACAACCGGTTCAAATAATTCCGTATTTGGAACAGATGCAGGAACTACTGTTACAACAGGTTCAAACCTGATAATTATTGGTTATGATTCAGAACCTTCATCACCGACAGTAACAAACCAGGTGACCCTTGGCAATTCATTTATAACATCATTAAGATGCGCGGTGACGACTATCACAAGCTTATCAGATGCAAGGGATAAGAAGAATATACATGATCTGAACTTAGGGCTTGATTTCATAGCCAAACTTAAACCCAGAATTTACAATTGGGATAAACGCGAGTGGTACGAAGGCAATGTATCAGATGGCAGCAAAATGCGGGAAACCCCCACTGCCGGATTTATAGCGCAAGAACTTGATGAAGTGCAGACCACCGAAAATGCCGAATGGCTGAACCTGGTTATGAAAGATAATCCTGAAAAATGGGAAGCAACACCTGGTAACCTTCTGCCTGTAATGGTAAAAGCTATGCAGGAATTGAATACAAAATGTGATGCGCTTCAGCAGGAAAACGATAAATTGAATGCTGAATTGAAGGAGGTAAACTATCTTAAGGAAAAACTTGCACTGCTTACATCACAAGTAGAACATTTAAGCTCAATAACAAATGAGTTCCAAAAATCTTCGGGCAGTAAAATAGGTACTGAAAATAATATACTGATTATCAGCAATGAAAATACAAAGTAAAACAACATTAGCGTTAATATTTCTCCTGGCGGTTAAGCTTCACAGTCAGGTTTACAGTGATATTAATTACAATACAGGTACAAGTATTGATATTGGCGCAGGTGCAGATGTTTGCGCTGATAATATTTTTATCAACGGCACTTTCAGCGGTACAGGTACTATCTGCACGGGAGCACTACCTGTATCACTTTCATCCTTTACTGTATCGGTTGAAAAAAATAACGCTAAGCTAAATTGGGTAACTGAATGGGAACTGAACAACTCCGGGTTTGAACTTGAAAGGAAAGAATCAAAAGAAGGCAGCAGCTGGGGGAAAATTGCATTCATTACAGGCGGAGGAACAACACAGGGACAAAAATTCTACTCTTATGAAGAAAAGAAATTAAAAACCGGCTCATATGATTACAGATTAAAACAAATTGATTATAACGGCAACTATGAATATTATGATCTTGGTGAAACAGTTGTAATAAAAGCGCCCAATGATTATAAACTATCGCAAAACTACCCTAATCCTTCAAATCCGAAATGTAAAATAGATTACGAGATCCCTTTTGAGGGAAACGTAAGCCTGAAGGTTTACGATGTTTTAGGGAAGGAAGTATTCACATTGATAGATGAATTTAAAAGCGCAGATTTCTACTCAGTTGAATTTGATGGTTCAAACCTTGCCAGCGGCATGTATTTCTACCGGATCATAGCTGAAGGAGGGGGCAAACAATTCACAAAAACACTAAAAATGGTATTGGTAAAATAGATAGATGCAGCTACCGTTTTCCTAAGGCACTTTCCCCAAAGTGCCTTTTTTATTAAATAACAGGAACTTACGAAAATACTTATTGACAAATCACTTATCACATATTATATTCGTAAAGTACTTTAAAAAACAAAGTGAAGATTTAGTAAAAATAAACCAATTTTCGAACAATGGATACAAAACAGGCAGAATTTGAGCTTTCAGAGATAAAACGCATTATGGAAGACAGCCGCCGTATAATGGTTGATGACGGCACCGGTTTTATTCTTTGGGGTTCTTTGGTAGCATTAGGATTGATATCTTCTTATTTATCGGTGCTGGGTTACCTGGAGTGGAAGGTTACAAGTATTGCCTGGTTTGCATTGATTGGTCTGGGCTGGTTGATCACCATATTTCAGCTTCGCAAAGAAAAGAAAGAACGTAAAGCGGTTTCGTTTGCCGGAAAAGTCGCCGGGGCCATTTGGGGGTCCGCAGGAATTACTATGACGATCATAGGTTTCGTGGGTTCGTATACAGGACTTGTAAAGGGCATGGGAATTTCACCGCTTATGGCATGTGTACTTGCCGCGGCTTTTTTTGTAAGCGGTGTTATTTATAACGATAAAACTTTCCGCTACCTCAGCTTTGGGTGGTGGGCAGGTGCGCTGGTTATGTTCTTCTGGTACTCACCGCACACTTTGCTGCTCTTCGCATTAATGATACTCTTCATGCAGGTATTACCCGGATTCATTATGTATAAAAAATGGAAAAAGGAAATTAAGGCGGCTTAGGTTATGGATACTAAACAGGCAGAAATTGAAATTTCGGTAATCAAAAAAATAATGGAAGACAGCCGCAGCGCTGTTTACAATAAAAGCTCACAGGGTATTTTCTGGTTTACATTAACCTCAATTGCTGTCTTTGTTAATTATCTTATGGTA
>CAZQYL010000175.1:0-5719 GCA_964597425.1 uncultured Ignavibacteriales bacterium
TTTTAATATTTGATTTGTTATTTAAATTATTTATCTATGTGGCAAATAGAAATAATTCCATTTGCCAAACAGTTTACGAGTTTCAAATGTATATTTTTTATCTCTAATGTCATAAAAACATCCTTCAATTGTTCTTTCAGAATATACTATTACATATCTATCATTTATGTTGTATCCAATTTTATTGCTATCTGCAAAAATCCAATAACATTTCATTTTATTCTTTAAAGCCAATATCCTCTGTTTACCTTCAACGGATACCGTACTTTCTCTAGTATCCGTACTATTCCCATATGAACTAAATGACCCTTTATCGAAAAGTATATTTCTAATTTCCGTAATTTCTGATTTATAATACACAATATATAATCGTGTAGATTGTTCGTATAAGAAACCCCTGAAAACGAAATTTAAGATAATGAAAATTAACAATAATATAGTTATAACATTTTTATCTCTTTTAATATTTGATTTACCTGCTATTAGAAATATATACGAAAAGAAACCCGATGCAATACATATCCAAAATAATATAATAGAAAAAATCGGATTAATGTAGTATATCAAAATACCAGTTATGAATAATATCATTGTGAGTATTAAAACATACACAGGAATTGTAAATTTAATCATGACCTGTATTTTACAAACAGTTCAACCTTCCGCCATCAACAGGCAGATTTATTCCGTTAATGTATCCCGCCAAAGATGAAGCAAGAAATGCAGCCGCATATGCAGGCTCTTCTGGTTCAGCAAACCTGCCGGCGGGAATTTCAGCCATCCACTCTTTTTCAATTTCATCCAATGACTTCCCGCTTGCCTCAGAGCGGGATTTGAAAATTCCGAATAGTCTTTCGGTCCTGGTTGCACCAGGCAGAATGTTATTTACTGTTATTCCATAAGGAGCAAGCTCAACCGAAAGCGTTTTAGACCAGTTTGCAACTGCTGCGCGGATGGTATTTGATACCCCCAGGTTCTTAATTGGCTGTTTAACTGATGTTGAGATAATATTTATTATCCTGCCATATTCATTTCTTTTCATACCTTCAACAAGCGCCTGAACCATTATCTGATTACAGATCAAATGATTGCGGAAAGCCTGTTCAAACTCACCGGTTTCAGCTTTCAAAATTTCACCGCCTTTGGGTCCACCGGTATTATTTACAAGTATATGCACAGGCTTTGTTTCACTTGCAAAATTAAACATCTTCCCGCGCAGCTCCTCAGGAATTGAGAAATCTGCCACTATAAAATTATGGTTCTGAGTTTTTGATGCGGGCAATTCCCTTAATACTTTGCGCAGTGATTCTTCGTTTCTTGCAACCAGTACAACATTGGCGCCGCACTTTGCAAACTCAATTGCAATTGCCCTGCCTATACCCTGGGAGCTTCCGCATACTACGGCGTTCTTTCCTGTAAGATCTATTTTCATTTTTTCACTATTTTACAATATGTATTTTTTAGAATCAATAACCACGAATTTCACTAATTAGTAGCAATATCTTTTAAAATCACATAATCTATCATTAACAACCTTTACTTGTTGCTAAAATTAAAGCTTAACTCTTTGATCAATTCTGCCGGCAGTTTGGGAAGCTCTGAGCGGGGAATCAGGAACGTTGGGAGATTGAACAGGTCAGTAAATACCCTGTGTTTATCAACCGTTGACATTAAGTACTGGTGACCCGATGAGCCGCCTGTACCTATTTTTGTTCCTATCATTCTCTGCACCATCAGCGCATGCCTGTAGCGCCATTCGGTAAACAACTCATCCATTTCAATCAGTGTATTTAAGAACATGAATGGCAAATGCAAAATCGGCTCATCGCGATACAGGTTTATAAATATCGCTGCAAGCATAGAACGGTTCGAAAGATGCCTTCTTCCTTCCTTAACAAGCTCGTTATGCTTGGCTTCATCAAATAAAGCTTCAAAATTTTCGCAGTTCAGTTCAATATTGCGAAGCTGGAATTCCCTTTTCTTTTCGGTAAGAGTCGCGTTTTCCATTATTATCTTTGTATCATGCTCAAGCATTCTTTCAACTGCTTCTTTGTAACTTTGCCAGAAATTAAAACTCTGCGAATTCAGAAACGGTGTGCGCTCTAGCCACTTTTGCACCAGCTCAAACAGCGAGGGACTATTCACTGTTTCAAGGATCAGTTTCCTGTGTGTTTCTTCAAGTGTGTTAAGGTAATCAACATTATTATACTGAATGCGTTTTTCATCCGAGAGTCCAAGTTTATTTTCAATCAAACGGAATTGAAAACTCTGGAATCCGCTTGCCGGAATAAGGAAATCCCTGAACTCAAGGAAATCGAGCGGGGTCATAGTTTCAAGTACCCTAAGTTGCTCAATAAGCAGTTTCTGAATTTCCGTTACCCTGTGCAGACGTGATACAGCGATGCCGATGCTTTTTTCATCAACAACATCATCACGGAACATTGTGTTAACGGAATCAACTTCATGCAGTATCTGCTTGAACCAAAGCTCATACGCCTGGTGCACAATTATAAACAGCATTTCATCATGCGCCTTATAGCCGTACTCGGTGCTTTTGGGTTTTTGGGAATTCAGCAGACTTTCAAGCTGAAGGTAATCTGCGTAATATATAGGCGGAAACTTGCTCATTTTTTATGAATTTAGAGATTTAAGGATGTAAAATAAGGGTATTGGTTTAATAATAAAAGATATAAAAAGTGTTTTAAAATACCTTAAAAACCGCAAATTTAAGGTATGTTGTTTCATTCATACCAGGTATTGAAGGATGATCAAACGAAGCTCCGTTAAAATGCACCTGTTGAAGTTTCTTTCCTGCCTTTGATGCACCGCTTATGACCGCTTCAAGGAAATCTTCCTGGGAAATATGATGCGAACATGAAGAAGTTACCAGGTAACCGTTCACTCCAACACAGCTTGCCGCCATTTTATTCAGTTTAGCATAGCCTTTTAAAGCAGTTGGAATGCTCTTACGGCTTTTTGCAAACGCGGGCGGGTCGACCATAACAACATCAAACGTTCTGCCTGCATCGATACTTTTGGTAAAGTAATCAAACACATCCATTACTATAAAATCAGTTTCACTCGTCAGCTCGTTCAATGCAAAATTCTTCTCGGCATTTTCGATCTCACCGGTTGAGGAATCAAGGAATGTTACAAATCCCGCGCCGGCTTTGGCGGCGTGCATACCAAATCCGCCGGAATTACAGAAAGCGTCCAGCACTGTTTTGCCGCCGGATATTTTTTCTATGAATTCTCTGTTATCGCACTGGTCAAAATAAAATCCAGTTTTCTGCGATGACGCAAAATCTATTTTGTACTTCAGGCTTCCGTCATCAATTGTTTCGGGCGCAGCTTCGCCAAGATACACAGTATCATCTTCGGGCAGCCCTTCGAGTTTCCTGAAATACGGGTCGTTGCGGGTAAAGATATTTTCCGCGCCAAGGTCGTTCTTCAATACATCAACCACAAGCTGAATGTTTTCATTCATACCAAAGCAGTACACCTGCATAACGTATGTATTGTTGTATTTGTCTATTATGAGTCCGGGCAGAAAATCACTTTCGCTGAATACCATTCGGTATGATTCACGGTTTGGGTAGAATGTCTTCCTCAGGTCATTAGCCTTTAAAATAGAATCCTTAATGTATGAACCAAGATCATCTTCATAAGTATTGTTCAGCAATCTCAAGGATATGAGTGAGTTTTTGTTATAAAATCCCGTACCCAGATATTCCTTCTGGTCATAAAGCTCGGCAAGTACGCCGCTTTCAGGGCTGCCTTCTGTTTTCGCAATTTCATTGCTGAAAACCCACTGGTGACCGTTGCGTATCCTGCGGGATTCGTTCTTCTTTAAAAATATAGCAGCCAATTTATTTTATTTTAAGTTTTCTATTACCTTAGCAAGTTTATTGCTAACAGTTGATGCGACTTCTTCCAGGTTAGGGTTTGCGACTGCCTTCATTGATTCCATCGGATTAATGGCAGATACCTGTACAATACCGCCCTCTTTTTCCTGTACAATTACATTACAGGGCAGCATTACGCCAATGTTCTCTTCTTCGCTCAATGCCTTGTATGCCAGCGGCGGATTGCATGCTCCCAAGATCCTGTATTTCCGGAAATCCACATCAAGCTTTTTCTTTAATGTTTCCTTTACATCTATTTCAGTAAGTACCCCAAAGCCTTCTTTTTTCAGCTCTTCGGTTACTTTCTCGATCGTTTCTTCGAAGGATGTTGTTACGGTTTTTGAATTGTGGTACGTCATAATATTCAGTAATAAATTGCAGAATTAAAAACTGTTCAAGCTTTCAGCTAATTGTTCAGCATCGCTGTAGTTATTGTAAATATGAGGTGAAACTCTCAGGAATCCTTCACGGACTGCGATATAAATCTTCTTATCTTCAAGCATTTTCTGAACATCTTTGTTCTTAGTGCTATCTACATGAGAAAATATCAAAATATTCGAACGGTGCTCTGCAGAAAGGTCGCTTTCAACTTTGTATTTATTTTTATCCAGTAAACTGATAAGCTTATCCTGGATATCTATGATATGATCAAATATATTTTTTACGCCAAGCTCCATAAAATATTTCAATACTTCATCGGTGCCTATCATCCCAAGTGTGTTCAGGGTTGAATTTTCATAAGCTTCGCCTGAGGTTTTGAAATCAAGCTTGTAATCCAGAAAATTATCGAAGTTGTAGTTAACATTCGTAGTGCCGGCATAGGTTGGATTTATCAGCTCGCGGTATTTTTTTGAAATGTACGTAAAGCCCAATCCTGCGGGCGACATAAGCCACTTTTGGTTACCTGTGCTCAAAAAATCAATTCCCATTTCCTGCACATCAATGGGGCACACACCGGTTGCCTGAATTGCATCAACAACAAGGTAAATATTGCGTTTTTTGCAGAATTCAGCAATATTACGCATAGAGTGCCTGTAACCAAGGAACTGTACCAAACTTATGGTAAATACACGTACATTGAAATCCATAAGCGTACGCTTGATAAGCGCTTCATTAGCATAGCCCTTATCGCTTGGTATCAGCATTACGGTGGCTTTACCAAGTTTTTCCTGGTTAAGCCACGGGTAAACAACTGCAGGGAATTCCGAATCAAGCATTGCAACATTGTTATCTTTAGGGTCAAGCTGAATGCCGTTTGCGAAAATATTTATCCCGTGTGTAGTATTAGATGTAATTATAATATCCTCAGCTTCGCAGTTAAGCAATTTGCCGCAAGTGCTCCTGAACTCACGTGACTGGTTAATATTTACAAGACTTAGATTAAGATAATCAGTCGTAAATGTATTTATGAATTCATTGAGTTTCTTAACCGATCTTTGCGGGTACGGCGTATAATGTGCAGCATCAAAGTAAATGAACTTCTCCATGAACGGGAACTGCGCGCGTATTTCATTGTGATTATCCAGCATTTATTTAACTCCCGCCAGTGCATTAGTAATATCTTCCAGCAGGTCATCGTAATCTTCAACGCCAACTGAAAGTCTTACAAGTCCATCGGTCAAACCAAATTTTTCGCGTTCTTCTTTCGGCACCGCTCCGTGTGTCATGCTAACGGGGTGGCATACTAAACTCTCAACACCGCCAAGTGACTCAGCACGTGAGAAAATTTTGAGTCCGTTGAAGAATTTTATTGCATTATCAAGCGAACCGAGATCGATTGAAATCATTCCGCCAAAGCCGCGCATTTGTTTTTT
>CAZQYL010000176.1:0-5694 GCA_964597425.1 uncultured Ignavibacteriales bacterium
TAATATCAATAAATGATGTACCTTCATACCAGCCGAAAACGGCATATTCCCTTCCGCCCGCTTCGTAACCCCAGCATGAAGAATGAAAAGTGTTATGATTGAAGTGAGCCAGAACTTTTATGTTATGGCTTTGCTGCGCAGAAACAATATTCTGCATGAGCACAAATACAAAAAGCATTTTTAACACAATTTTCACTTCAATAAAACCATTTTTTTAGTATCCGTAAAACTACCGATTTCAAGTTTGTAAAAATAAACACCGCTAGGATATGCCGATGCGTCCCAGTCTGCTTCATATGTGCCGGGCTGCAGTTGTTGATTTACCAGTACAGTCACTTCCCGTCCCAAAACATCATACACAGAAAGCAAAGTCTGTGTTTCAGATGAACCGCTGATATCAAATTTAATTTTAGTTACAGGATTAAACGGGTTTGGATAGTTTTGCGATAGTGAATATTGGGCAGGAAGTTCATTGCTGATGTTGTTCAAGCCGAGCATTTGGCCATACTGAACTCCGTTTATTATACAGCCATTGAGCTGCTTGTCGAATCCGGAGCCAAGTTCACAGCCACCATGGAAATAGATCCCTATACCGAACATTAATCTTTTTGAATAGCCGATCCCTGATATATTAAAGCTTCTTCTGTTCTCTCCCGCAAAACTAACCATGTTCGTATCATTTACTACTCCCCACAATTCACAACTATTAACCTGGCTGTTCTTTTTTGCCAGAAGGCTATCTATAAGGCACTCGCCCGCGCCCAAAAATTTGTAAACATTCATAGATGTACTGTCTATTCTTAACCTGTCTCCGTTGCTGAATTTGTAATATTTGTGTCCATTAAAAACAGTATCGCCTGTAACTGTAATAATATAGTTGTATTGGTTATTAGGATAACAGGGTATAGGATTTCCTCCTCGGCTTATATAATGATAAGACCATTGATTCCCAACAGCCAGCGGGTAAAACTTAGCTGCTTCAGCATCCCAGGAGTAGACATTGTTAAAGCTTGATAAACCAGTGATGCAAAGAAGTACAATCGTTAAAAGGTGTTTCATAATTCCTCCTTATTTAATCAAAACCATTTTTTTTGTTTCACTAAAATCACCTATTTCAAGTCTGTAATAATATACTCCGCTGGGATATGCTGAAGCGCCCCAATCAGATTCATATGTGCCTGGGTGCATTTCTTTACTGATTAGAATCTCGACTTCTTTACCAATCATATCAAACACAGTTAAACGAACGAATCCGGATTCGGCAATTTTGAAACCGATTTGTGTTGCAGGATTGAACGGGTTTGGATAGTTTTGGGATAGCTCAATTTCCTCGGGAATTTCAGTGCCGATTTGATTTATACCAACAATTATTGAAGTATCTCCAAAAACAACTCCATTAATAATACAGCCTTTTAGAATATGATTACAATTTTCATTGTTAATAGAAGAATAATACTTTGCAAGCCCGATTCCTTTTAAGTAAATTTGATCATTTCCACCGTTAATATTAACTGTTGCAAATTTCATTGCATCAAAATAAGTATTAAAAATGTAAAAATCCGAAGTATCATTAAATGCGGTTTTGGATCCGATCATATTAAAGCAAGTAAGTGAAGAATCACCATACTTAGATGCAAGACTATCAACCATACCTTCTAATGAAGAGCCGCAACCGGAATTTTTATATAAATTCATACTAGCTGAATCTATCCTGAGTGCGTAATCACCTGAAAACAACCGTGAACTGCAGCCATACAATCCGTTTACCTGAACATGAGTGTGGTTTAAAACAAAGTATGTTCTCCCGTTTACTAATTGGTTTCCGGTTATTCTGTATCTCTCAAACGAGGTGCCGCTGCCAAAAAAAGAAGAATAGCTTGCAGAATACACCCACACATTCCCTACCTGCAATGGCATATACTTTGCAGCAGTCGAATCCCACGCAAACAAACTTTCAGAACTGCAGAAGAAAAGCCAAATTGCTGGTAATATAAGTTTTATGAATTTCATTTTAGTAATATCATTTTCTTTGTTTCACTAAAATTGCCGCCTTCAAGCTTATAATAATATACACCGCTTGGATAAGCCGATGCGTCCCAGTCGGCTTCGTATGTGCCGGGCTGTAATTCCTGATCTACAAGTACAGCCACTTCTTTTCCTAACACATCATACACAGACAGCAAAGCCTGCGTTTCAGATGAACCGCTAATATTAAATTTAATTTTTGTTACCGGATTGAACGGGTTTGGGTAGTTTTGTGATAATTCAAATTTATCAGGAACTTCACTTGAAGTTGGTAAAATCGACACCAAACTAAATGAGACAACATTTGAATAATTGGAATTTCCATAACTATTAAAAGCATAATTTCTAAAAAAGTATGTTGGACCAATTGCAAAACCCGAATCAGTAACAGAAAATATATTAGCTTCCGTAACTTGCCGAATTACCCAATTCGTATCAATGTTGTTCTTCATCTCTACTTTAAAACCATCTTCCGCTAAAGAATTATCATTCCAAGATAGACGATACTTGTAGCCGCCTATATATGCACCTTGAAGAGAGGGAGCATTAGGAACCCCTGCACCGGAATTGGTAGTTTTAATCACATTATTAAACTCGGTTGCAATACCATTTAAATTGTTAAAAAAATGTATGTTTTTTGTTAATGAACCTGCTGGAGGAATATCTTGTCCAAACCAATTTAAGCCACCGTTAGTGGTTTTTGCAGAACCGCCTAGAAGTGAACCCCAAGTTCCACCTACAAATCCGGTATTGGCATCAATAAAATAAACTGACTGTAAATATCTAAAATTAATACCTAGACTTAATGTTGACCAGTTTAAACCTGCATTAGTGGTTTTTATTAGTGTATAAATTTGGTTCGCATCCCCAGCAGCAAATCCAGTCATTGCATTTATAAAATATACTGAATACAAGGTTTCTGTAATGTTACTGTTCTGCATAAACCATGTAAAACCTCCGTTTGAAGTTTTAATAATCATGCCATTAAATCCTACAGCATAACCAGTTTGCATATCAGTAAAAAAAATGGATCGTAACGATGTACTGGTATTACTTTGCAACAACATCCAACTTAATCCGCTATCGGTTGTTTTTCTAATATAACCAAAAGACCCTACAATATATCCAGTATTAATGTCTGTAAATGTTATAGCCCGATATACCGTTGTCTCCGGCATATTAATAACTGACCAATTGTTTCCAGCATTTGTTGTCCTATATATTAACCCAGGTGAGAACATAAGCCAAGGGTCTCCTCCAGCGATAAATCCAGTAGATTCATTAACAAAATGAATCGCAAATGGAGATTTCGAGTCATTACCGGATACTTGAGTGATCCAATTATATCCACCATTTGTTGTTTTCATAATCGAATAAGTCTCAGTATAATCATTTGAAGCAAGATAGCCTGTGAGACTATTCAAAAAGTATAGTGACCAAATTGAACTTGGCGATGAAACTGGAGTACTAATTATATTCCAACCAGTCTGTGAATATCCAATTTGTAAAATATAAAAAGAAATTATTAATGCATAAACTAATTTTTTCATTTTATTTCTATTTTATCAAAACCATTTTTTTTGTTTCTGCAAAATTGCCGCCTTCAAGCTTATAATAATAAACACCGCTTGGATAAGCCGATGCGTCCCAGTCGGCTTCATATGTGCCGGGCTGCAATTCCCGATCTATAAGTACAGCCACTTCTTTTCCTAACGCATCATACACAGACAGGAATGTATGTGCTATCGACGTACCACCTACATCAAATTTTATCCTTGTTACAGGATTGAAAGGGTTTGGATAGTTTGGGTATAGTGAAAAATTAACAGGAATAATCCCTTCAATGTTTTCCATACCTGAAATTGCACCATACTGCACACCATTTATAATACAACCTAAAAGTACATCTTTGTGTCCATACTGAAAACATCTGAACATTGAAGTAACACCAATACCGTTCAAAAGATAATACTCATTTGTTCCGTTACCGGAGACTGTAATTTTTTTGGCACTGCCTGAGTGACCTGCAAAATTACCCTGAAAAGTATCTGCTACTGTGCAGTATGAATCAAAAAAATCCAGGCGGATCCCATAATAATGATCATTTTTCCTCGCATATAAACTATCCAGCATTTGGTCAAAAGCACCGTTATACCTGTAAACATTCATAGTTGCTGAATCAATTCTTTCTCTGAACCCATTTGAAAACACAAAATACATTTTGTTGTTTATTGTAGTTTCTCCTGTTATTGTAATAGTGTATTCAGTAGGATTAGGCCACTGATGGCACACATAGTCCCCATATTGAATCCTTTGATAACGCCATGTATTCCCTATCTGTAACGGATAATATTTTGCAATTATTGAATCCCAAGCTGCTTCATTCTCATTTATTCCAAAAAGAACGAATGCAGACACCAATAATAGAAATATTTTAAAAATTTTATTCATAAAATTGATCAGTTAAAACCTGATTTCAAAAGTGATTTCATCACTTTATCAATACCATTTTTTTTGTTTCTATAAAACCGCCACTTTCAAGTTTATAATAATATACTCCGCTGGGTAAATTGCTGCCGTCAAAATCAACCTCATATGTTCCAGGTTTGAGGTGTTGGTTCACTAGCACGGCGATTTCACGACCTATTAAATCATACACATAGAGGAATGTCTGTGCTAACGAAATACCGCTAATATCAAATTTAATTTTCGTTACAGGATTGAAAGGGTTTGGATAGTTTTGGGATAATGAAAATTTTTCGGGAATTTCTGTGCCGATTTGATTTATACCAACCAGAATTGAAGTATCACCGCGTAAGACACCATTAATAAGGCAGCCGCGCAGGGTTCTGATAGTTTGCGACATTAAAGCCTGCCCGAATGAATATACTTCACCAATATCTTTAACGTATTTATGATTACCATTTCCTTCAAAGAATGTCATGCTGAACTTTTTTGCTGGAAAATTCTGGTTAAAGATCGTATATGAGGAAGTATCACATTTATACCATGTATAGTTCGGTTGGCATCCTGTTTTAGCTGTATCATTTCTGGAGGCATTCAGACTATCAACAAGACATTCGGTATTTTGACTTATATTATAAGAGTATAAATTTCCCGTCAATGAGTCTATACGGTAATAAACATCATATGAATTGTGCTGGCCGCCAATGATAATATATGAATCATGTCTGCCCTTGTAATACAAATGTCCATTAATCAGCTGCGTCGACTGCAATAAGAATGAATTGTATTCAGGACCGGGAGCAAAATTACGCGAAGTATAATAGACCCACCTGTTTCCAATTGTCAATGGAAAGTATCTGAAAACACTGCTATCAACAAGTACTTTTCCTGTCGAAAGATTTTCGGTCAAAGCATACGTATCCGATGTATTACCATAAAGGGCAATGCCGAGTAAAATGATAACAAGGAATTTCATCTCACCTCCTTATTTTAAAGTGATTACTCAAATATAATCATTAATTTAAAAAATTGAGTTGATATTATAGTGCATAATTGGAACCATTGACTTACAAAAGTTATTATATTATTTTAGCACTCACAGTTAGCGAGTGCTAACTAATACCTGACAACCACAATTTTATAAATAACAATAATTTAGGAGGATTCTAAAAATGAATTTAAAGCCACTTGGAGACAGGGTAA
>CAZQYL010000177.1:0-5679 GCA_964597425.1 uncultured Ignavibacteriales bacterium
AAGAAAAGAAACAGGAAATAGAAAACCTCAATTCATATATCTATTATTATAAATAAATTCGGAAAATCAAAAAATAAAGCCCCGCAGAAATTATTTTTTTTGCGGGGCTTTTCCTGTTTATGCTGTCCTGTATCTTATTAAAGCATAAATTATTCCTATTATTACCCCTGCACCGGATGTTCCGATACTGAAACCAAGAAGCTGCGTAATAATGATTATTGGAACAGCTATTAACAATACATTTAGCACAGAAGAAAATACTGATGGTTTACCTTTTGTTTTCATTTTTTTCTGTTATTATTATTTAATTAAGATCATTTTTTTTGTATCTGTAAAACTACCTGCTGAGAGCCTGCAGAAATACAGACCCGAGGACAGGCTTGAAGCATCAAAGCTGATATCATAATCACCCGCATTCAGCAATTCATTTACAAGCTCAGAAACTACCATGCCGTTAATATCGAATATTTCTAAACTTACATAACTGTTTACAGGTAAACTGAAATTTATATTTGTAGCCGGATTGAATGGGTTGGGATAATTCTGTGAAAGTCTATATTGAGAAGGAAGCTCATTGCTTACAGGTTCAACAGATGTAACATTAGCATACTTTACAGTAGCATAATCCCATTCAATTCCCTCGCTTCTGCCTGTAACGTAAATTCCTCCCAGAGGATCTGCTTTAACTTTTTTAACAATATCATTGTTGCCCGTTGGTCCATTATACCTTATTTCCCAAAGCTGGACACCCGAGGTATTATACGAAAAAGTATAATAATCATAATTTGTCCCGAATGCATTAGTGTAGCCTGTGACAACAATATTGCCGGAATAATCATTAATAATACTCACTGCATTATCATCGCCCCCTAACGGCTGCACTTTTTCCCATTGCTGTTGCCCGGAAGAATTGTACTTTAACACAACTATATCATTACCAACATTCTGAAATTTGCTGCCTGCAACATAAACATTTCCTGAAGCATCGCAAACCAACCCCACAGCTTTATCATTATTTATTCCGCTACCTGTATTTCTTTGGAACCATCTGAAATTGCCGGAAGGGCCGATAGAGAAAGTCAGAAAATCCGTCCCGGTGCCATAAGCATCAGTAGTGCCGCAGATATATGCATTACCTGATTGATCAACATTTATACTTGCTGATTGCTCATTGCCGCCTAAGTTAAAATTATATATATACTGCTCAATACCTGAGGGATTGTATTTAATTGTGATAAAATCCAAACCATATCCTGATTCAGGTCTGTTACCAAAACCTGTTATATAAATATTACCGGAATTATCAATAACCAAATCAGTAAGATCTTCATCATCGTTCCAATAATTGTATCTTTTAGTCCATTGTATAACTCCAGAGGAATTCAGTTTAACTGTCAGAAAGTCAGAATGGGTTGATACTCCGACACTTTCTCCTGCTGCATAAATATTTCCTGAAGCATCAACAACGAGCTTATTAAGATCATCATCCAATCCATCAGGTCCGGTTATTCTGTTTTCCCAAATAAGGCTTCCTGAAGGACTATATTTTAATATCACAAAGTCATTTCTTGTGTTCTGCCCATAACTTGTACCTCCAACAATAATATTACCCGCAGGATCAATAGCAATTGATATGCCTTTATCAGGATAGTTCCCTCCGCTCCCTGTATATCTTTGTTCCCACATCTGGCCACCTGTTAAACCATATTTTATTGTTACAATATCAGAGAGTGTAAAACCCGCTACGCTTGTACCGGTAACATATACATATCCTGAAGCATCTATAGCCAGATCAGTTCCTTCATCGGATCCGTTAGAAGTATGATTATACCTTGACGCCCAATATTGAGAGACCTGAGAATAAGAAATAAGATCAAACATTATTATTATTAGAATATATTTTATCATTTTTGTAATAAATTTTTATTTAATTAATATCAATTTTTTAGTATCAGTAAAACTGCCCGCTGAAAGTCTGCAGAAATACAGACCGGAAACCATGCTTGAAGCATTAAATGTGACATTATAGACCCCGGCATCAAGTATTTCATTAACAAGCTCAGTAACTTCTCTGCCGTTTATATCAAATATTTTTAGGCTTACAAAACTATTTACCGGAATACTGAAATTTATCTTTGTGGAAGGATTAAAGGGGTTAGGATAATTCTGTTCCAAAGAAAATTCTGAAGGTGAATTAGAGTTTACAGGCTGAATGCCTGAAACAGAACTGTATTTGATTGTTGCATAATCATTGAAACTGGTACCGATGACATAAACATTACCTGAATTATCTGGAATAGTCTTTACGGCAATATCGTTCTGTGTCCCACTGTAGTTGTATGACATCATCCACCTGAAACTGCCCGCAGGATCATATGAAAGTGTTAAAAAATCCTCTCCGTTACCGAAAGCATTTGTTTTACCTGCAAGATAAATATTCGAAGAAGCGTCCCTGGAGATCTGGTAGATGGTCTCTGAGCCCCCGATATTCAGAGTGTTAACCCATTGAGGAGAGCCGGAAGAATTATATTTTGCGCCAAACACATCATTACTGTTTGCCCCTTGTGTTGAATTGCCTGCAGCGTAAACGTTTCCTGAAGCATCAACTGAGATACTGTTTATTTTATCATCATTAACGCCGGGACCGGTATATCTTTGGAACCATCTGAAACTTCCTGCAGCACTTACAGAGTAAACAAAACAATCATTACCGGTGCCATAAGCATTTGAATAACCGCCTACGTAAGCATTTCCGGCTGCATCAATCCCAATGCTGAGACCAATTTCATCGCCACCGATATTAAAAGGAAATACCCATTGCTGTACACCCGCAGAATTATACTTTATTGTCATAAAATCCTGACCGTTACCTGATACAGAAGAATATCCTGCAGCATAAACATTCCCAGAAGCATCGACGGTAAGATCTATAAGGTAATCATCATAATTGGAATGACTGTATCTTTTTGTCCATTGTGTTACACCTGAAGAATTAAGTTTCAAAACAACAAAATCTTTTTGAGTACTGCTTCCCGTGCTTGTTCCGCAAACATACACGTTTGCAGACGCATCCAGTACCAACCTGTAAGCTTCATCATCCAGACCATCAGGACCGGTGTACCTGTAATCCCAGATCAATGTACCTGAAGGATTATATTTTAAGACCATGATATCCAGACCAAGACCCGGACCGCCATAGCTTATACCGGCAACATAAACATTTCCGGCATTATCAACCGCAACATTAACACCATAATCATTATTGCCGCCCCCAATCCCGGTGTATCTTGCTGTCCATAGTTCAGTTCCAGCTGAATTATACTTAACTGTCAGGATATCAGTAAATGTTACGGGAACGTTGCTTGTTCCGGTTACATAAACATTTCCTAAGGCATCTATGCAAAAATCACGAACATCTTCTGCTCCATTTGTTGGCGGGTTATACCTGGAAACCCATTGCTGAGAAACCTGTGAACTTGAAATAAATACAACAGTTAACAGGAATAATACTAAAAGTGATATTTTCATACTTAAATGCTCCCTATGATTTAGAATTATTAAAAATTATCAAATTAAACGGATAGGCACTCCGGTATAACCGGAATGCCTTCCATTGTTAGCGCATGGCAAAACAGAATTTACCATTGCGTGGTACTGGCTTCCTTTAGGGGAGCCTGTTAATTCAATTAATATTTTTAATAAAACCGGATACTGAAGTGTTTTCATAAATTCTGTTTATTTCGCTAACGTTGCAAAGATAGATTTTAAAGGCAGGCCATACAAGAATATTTTAATAAAAATAAATCACAGGTCATAATTAATTTTGAGTATATAATTGCGAATTCTTAAAAATTTAGCTATTTTTGCTTATTAAATTAAATCACTATAATTGGAGATTTTAATACATCTTATTAACAGCATTCAGGGTGAATCGTTTGAAAAATTCGGAGAATATCTAAATTCACCTTATTTCAACAAAAGAAATGATCTGATAAAATTTTATAATTATCTGTATGATAAAATGCCGTTAAAGGAACTGAACAGGCAGCAGATATATAAAGAAGTATATACAGGTTCAGTTTACAAAGAGCAGGTAATAGTAAATTTATTCAGCAGAACAAAGAAGCATATATTAAATTTTTTGACTGTAACAGGACTTGAAAATGATGAGCCGGCAAAGACCAATGCGCTTGCCTTTGAGCTTGCCAAAAAAGGATTGAATCATTTGACTGAAAAAACTATTGAAAGTGCAATTATTAATTTAAAGAATGAATATTATACAGTTGAATATTTAAAGAAATACTATGATTATACAGAGCTAAAAGAATCTCTTGCGGTTAGTCTAAGAAACTTTAAGCAAAAAACCGAAAACGCATTAAACAGAGGCGAAGCATTCGTAAATTATTACATATTAAATCTTTTACGTATAGCTAATGATTTCATTGTTTTTAAGTATGTAAACTCTGTTATTGAAAGTGATGAGATCTTCAACGGTTTCTTTAAATATTTTGATTTTGAAAAATATATATTCAATCTTAAGAGGATAAACTCTCCTTACTACGCAATAACCGCTGTTTTTTATTATGGTCTTCAAAGCAAGATGCATGACCCGGACGGGAAATACAGGAATGAACTTAAAAAAACCGTGTTTGAAAATCTGGATATAATGAAATACCAGGACAAGGCTACCTGCTGGACAATGCTGTTTGGCGCATATGTTTTTTCAAATACACCGCCTAAAGATAACCCATCAAAAGAAATTCATGAAATAAATAAATATTTTGTATCGAGGGATATCTTAACCCGGGATGAGCTGGGTTATATTATGGAAAACAATTATCATAATATCGCCTTCCAGGCAATAAATGCCAAAGATTACAGGTGGGCAGAAAGCTTTCTTAATAATTACAAATCGAAATTACCGCCCGGTACTCCGGATGATACATATAATATATGTATGGCAAGATGCAGTTTTGATGTGAAAAATTTTGAAAGCAGCTTAAAATATTTAAGCAAACTGAAAATTGATAATGTAATGACGAGAACACATATTGCAACACTTTCTATAAGATGTTACTACGAACTTGGTTATTACGAGGAAGCTCTATCGGGAACAGAAGCGTTGCGGCAGTTTCATAAAAAAAATAAAGTACTTCCGGGACATTTAAAGAAGCCTTTATTATATTTTGCCAGGTATGCATCAAAGCTTATCAGACACAGGGCTTCACAAAAAAAATTTCCGGAGGAACTTTACAACAAAGTTTTATACGGACCTTCATTTAATTCAAAATTATGGGTAACAGAAAAGATGCAGGAAATGTTATGAGCTATGAAAGAGATAATATTTACAGTTAAACACACATTTTCTTTAAAATAATGTTAATATTATTGAAATTGATTTACATTATTTATTTAGCTAATTTTTGATTACAATTATATAGAAAGAAAACATTTTAATGGGTCAGATATCCAACCATCCAAAGACATTAGGTGAGCTAAAATCATCAGGTTACAAAGTGCTTGCAGTTAAAGACGAGATAAGGAAAAATCTTGTTGAAAAGCTTAAGAATAAAGAGGAAATTTTTCCGGGAATTATCGGTTATGAAAAAACGGTTATTCCCCAGATAGTTAATGCTATCTTAGCCAAGCATGATATTATTTTCCTTGGGTTAAGGGGAC
>CAZQYL010000178.1:0-5660 GCA_964597425.1 uncultured Ignavibacteriales bacterium
TTGTATCCTGAGGATCATCAATTTCAACTTTGAAAGGAATATCAACATAATCCTGATATGGAGAGTTGATCACTGATCCTCTGTACCTGTAAGCTTTCTGGGTTGTACCAAAAGTGATCTTGACATTCTTCAATGCAGATACTTTGAGGAATGCTAAATCAATTTTTGAATTATACCCACTTCTGTAAGCTGTACCTGATGGCCAGCTAAGACCCATCGAAATGCTCTGAGGAGCAGAGTAATTAGCAAATAATGCCCGGAGGCTTGCTGTATCAGCACCTGCTAAATTCAGGGTACCGCCTGTATAATTCCATCCTCTGTTAACTGACTGTGTTCCTGCTCTTGGATCTTTTATAACTCCGTAGTTAAGACTGTTTATGGTATCTGCTTTAAACATAAGTCCATCAGCAATATACGCATTGTTATCAAGTATTGATCTACCGTACATGTTTCCTAATATGGTATCAACCTGTGAATTCTGTATTCTTACAACTTTCCATGATGTATCTGAAGAGAAAACCATCTTATAAGTTGCAGAAACAACCTTCATAGGATCAATAACTATTGGATAGAATACTTTATCCGGTCTGTTGATCGAAAGAGTATCTAAATTGTTATTGATGAAGTTTGTGCCCATCATCGGGAAATTAGGTATTACATTTATAAGCTGTGATGATACGGGGTTTTCAAGTACTTTAAACGGTTTACCTGCATTCAGGTTTACGCCATAAGCTGTTACTGCAAACCTGTATGATGTACCGTTGATAAAGAAGTTGTTAACACCTGTTGGATATGCATTAGCTGTCAAACTGATAACTCTGCTAATACCGTTATCATTACCGAAAGCAACCGGCTGATATATATCCTGGGTTGTTCCGTTTGGTTGTGCTACTCTAACTGTATCAGAAACTATTTTAATTCCATCTATCTTATCATATACTGCAATCAGTGTTCTGTCTTCAACATTATCACCTGAAGTACCTGGTTTTATCTGATAAATATTATAACCCTGGAATCTCCATGAACCGGTCTGACCAAGTGAATCAAAAACATCATACGATTCAGACCTTGAACCCCAATACAGAGTTACTTTACCATCACCATTTGCCACAGCATTAACCTGCGGAGTTGGCGGAAGCGGTGTAGCTGCAAAGTTAGAATTATAGAATTTCTGAACCCTGTCTCCTGCTTCCAATAAAGCGCATACACTTGCATTATTATTTGCGCCTCTTTCAATAAATGCGCCTATAACAATGATCTGAGTATCAAGAGAGTTCATAATGAAAGGTCCGCTGCACTGCAGGAATCGCTTATCCACGCCTGTGCTGTCATACCATCCCGTTTTGTTACAAGCGTCACCGCTCCATTTGAATTTTGTAGGATTACCGGTAACCCAGTTTATAAGCGGATTTCCGCAGCCATCTGTACCCCTCATAAAAGCATATGCTCTTGGAGCAAGGTCAGGATCGCCTAAACATTCGTTACCTGATAAATTTGCAAAATAGTTAAAGCTTGAAAGTCCTAATGCTTTATATCCAATTAAATTACCATAAGGTAACTTAGCTGTATCAGCCGGGTCACCGGTGTATACAATTGGACTCTGAAGATACTTAAAACCAACTGCAGGTGGTGCAGTACCATAATCTGTATCTTCATTATCAAAGTTATAGCAGAATGCAATATTGTTGGTAGAATCACATCCAACGGCATCATCATTTGAATCACCAACATCAGGATCGCATGCAATAGCTGTAAATGTACTATCCCAAACGTCATTGCTCTTGTTAATGATCTTCCATTTAACAAAATACATATTCGTTAAACCGGGAGCAAGAAATGCGAATGAAGTCTGCTGAATTTCAACACCCATTGGAGGTGTTCCGCCCGGTAATGAAATTTCAGCTAAATGCTGATTATTTGTACAGTTTGTGTAATCCATGAAAACACTCCAGATAACTTCATCCGGACGTGCAAAGCTGTTACCGATTCCGGGACGATCACCATCATAAGAAGGCTGGTAACCGGGGACTCCGTTAACTTCTACAAAAGGAGCACCGAGATCAACAGGCCAGCTTGCCCATGAATCATAAACTATTGTATAAGTTCTTCCTCCGGCAGATTTCTCTCTTGTGCCGCCGCTAACCAGACTTGGATCATTCAGATTAACCTGGTAAGCTTTTGTTCTGGGGTCAGAGCATACTGAACTTCCCGGAACCTGTCCGACATTAGGAATATTTCCCGGTGAAAAATGTGTGTTGTACATAGAAGCTGCAAGTCTTAACTCACCATTTACTTTAGCTCCTACAAAAATACCGGTTGTAAAAATTGCTGTCAATCTCTGAGCTGCAGCAACCGGCCAAATCATACCTGCAACACCGCTTGAGAAAGTTATTTTATCATAATTAAAATAACCGTCACTTCTGAATATTGCATTGATGTTATTTACCTGAAGAAAGTTGTTATTTACTCCGGCATTCATTCTTACCGGAGTATACCCTTTTCTTTCTTTCGAGATAGTATCACTTACAGAAGTTAAGAAAATCACTCCCGTAATGATAAACATTAATATTTTAAATGATATATTTTTCATATTTATTAACACTCCGATAGTTAATTAAAGAATAATCTGAATCCGAGCCTTACCTGTCTTGGAGGACCGTAGTTATTAATTGCATGTGATCTGATCTGATAAAGATCTACGGCTTCCTGGCCATTAGCCTGTGCCCATAATCTTCCAACATAGCTATCCAGAAAACCGGTATTGCCGGCTTCACCGGATGTTGCAAATACATCATTAACAAGCTCCTGATCAAGAACGTTGATAGCAAGTATATAAAGATTTGCATTCAACTTACTGAATATCTTGAAAGTCTTGTCAATTTTCAGATCAAGCCTTAAATTCCATGGCGAATAAGCTGAATTGATCGGAGCAATAGGTCTGTTACCGCCAACTGATGTAACAACCTGAAGCGGATCAACCGAATTATCGGATGGTGTATAAGGTCTGCCTGAATTAAAGCTGAATAACAAATTGAATCCTAATCTTGAAAGAACTCCGCCCATAAATCCTTTGGGCACATCAGTGGTTCCCCATCTGTAATCAAGCTCAATTGAACCTGTATGTCTCTGGTCATAATCCAAAGCTGTAGGAATTTTTGGAGGTTCATCACCATTATAAGCAATATTGCTCTGTGAATTGATATCTGAACCTGTTCCTGATGCAAAAGATAAACCATAGGAAATTGATGCTCTTAATCTGTTTATTCTTCTGAGATCTAAGCTAAAATCAACACCTCTAACGATACCAAAATCACCATTATCATACAAAGCAAAGCTGTATGAATTATCCTGTGCTTTGATATTCTTAGCCTGGATAAGATCTGATGTTTCTTTATAATATGCTGTCAGACCAACTGTAACATAATCACCTGCTGTGTGTTTAACACCAAGCTCGTACGCAGTTGTTCTTTCGGGTTTCAACAAAGGATTATTAAATATTGTAAAATATCCTACGCCGCCTTCAGCAAGATCTCTGATAACTCTCTGATTTTCATATAAGTTTTCGAGTGCCGGAAGCTGTATGAATTTACCATACTGAGCATGGAATACTGTTTTATCTGTGATCGGGAATGAGAACCCTAATCTTGGGCTAACTTCAATTGTTTTTTCAACTGTTTTATAATCAGCCAGATCAAGAACTCCATCTGCACCCTTCAAATTCTCGTAATCAATTGGCACAAGTGTATTAGGATCCATATAATCAACCCTGATACCTATGTTTGTGTTGAAGTAGTTGAATTCCATTTTATCAAGGAAGTAGAAAGCGCCAATCCTTGGTTTCTTGGGTGCTTCTGTTACATTTAAACCGTTTACAATGTAATCTTCTTCAATTTCATTACCATAAACATCATATCCGTATGCTTCCATGAAGTTAGAATTTGCACCGTTCTCATCAATAACAGGGTTATTGATCACGTTGCCGCTTCCGTATTTATTTGGATTGGGAAGTGAACCAAATCCGATTACGTTAGCCTGGTAGTTTCTTACTTTGAACTGCTTATATTCTCCACCAAATTTCAATTCATGATTTCCGAGCTTCTTTGTCAAAAGCTGGTGAGTAAAATTCAGGTTAAATGATAAAGCCTGAGTTTTCTGTTTATCATACTGTCCGCTAACTGTACCCGGTGCACGGAATACCCTGAAATTAGCAGATGACGGAACTGTACCGCCCATGCTTGTAATTCCCGGAACGGTATTAGTATCACCGTAAGCCAGAATTGAGGGATAAAGATAACCATCTTTACCCGGTAAGCTTGGGATGAATTCATCAACAAAGAACACACCATCACCTCTTTTGTAGGTCGACTGTAAATAAGAAGCCTGGAGGTCATAGAATGTTTTTGATCCGAAAGACTGATTGATCTTTACATATCCCTGCTGGTTATTATCTTTTACCAGCGGGTTATGATATGAATTAAATTTACCGAATGAACCGGTCCATAATCTTGATGTTTCTTCATTACCGAAATAACCGCCGGTTAAGGTCAAATTGATCTTACCCTTTGTCATTTCGCTGATACTTATAATTGTTTTACCTGACCATGACTGACCATTCCTTGAAAAATTAGGAAGGATACCGTCATCAGCCCACAGATTTGCAACATCCTGGGAAACTGGCTGATCAACCAGGTTATAGGTCTTTTCATAACTTCCGAAAATTGACCAGTATTTGCTTAATTTCTTGGTTGGTATAACAGGTCCGCCAAGGCTTACGCTGTATATATTGTAACCCTGTGACTTTGTGCTGATGTAGTCGCCGGCGATAACGTCAGAGACCAACTCAACTGAACCTGTGTAGTTTGGAGCAGATTTTGTAGTAACGTTGATAACACCGCTGAGCACGTTTCCGTATTCTGCACTGAAACCGCCTGTTAATACTGCCAGCTCCTGTAAAGCACCATTTGATACATTAGCCGTAGAACCTCTGTCAAGAGGGTTGTTTGTGACAATACCATCAATAATGATCTGGGTTTCACCGTTTCTTCCGCCCCTGATATTGATGTTCTGACCTTTTTCATCCTGAACAACGCCGCTGGTTTTAGCAACAATGTTTTCAATACCCCTGATACCGGTATTATCGATAAATTCAGAGCCGATGATCTTTCCGCTTCCGTTATCTATCGTTTTTCTTTTTGCTATGATAACAGTAGTATCAATAACAACTCCCCCTACGGAGAGAGAAAAATCAACATTTGAAGTAATACCAACACTTACGCTGATATTGGATTGCAGCTGAGAATCGTATCCTACGTACGTACATTTTACTGAATACGTACCCACAGGGACATTAAGAATAGCATACTGTCCGTTTTCATCAGTACCGCTTCGCAATTGAGTTCCCTCAATTTCGACCCTGGCACCAACCAAAAGCTCACCCTTATCATCTCTCACTACGCCGGCGATCTTTCCGGTTGTTTGAGAGATAAGGTCTACTGTGGCAATTGTGAAAATAAGAAGAAGGGCTAAGAAGAAATGGTTAAATAGCCTCATTTATATTACCTCCGATTTGTTATTCAAAAAGAACCCTGATATTCTTAACCAGGGTTCTTTTTTATTATTGTTTATTTAACTAAAATCATTTTCTTTGTTTCGGTAAAACT
>CAZQYL010000179.1:0-5659 GCA_964597425.1 uncultured Ignavibacteriales bacterium
ACTGATCTTTTGAGAAATGAGCCGGTAAAGGATTCATACCTTTCCAAAGATATAGTACTGGATGATTTTGATGCGATGAAACGTGTTTGCCATACATGCTGTGATTTTGATGAATGCGAACAGAAAGTATTTAAGAAGTAGTATGGAATATTCATTATTTCGAAAATATTAAAAAATGAAAGCGGTCAATTGACCGCTTTTTTTGGTTTAGAAAAAAATTTCTTTTATTTAACAAGTATCATTTTCTTAGTATCCGTGTAATTATCTGTTTTAATAGTATAGAAATATACTCCACTTGGGTAGCCGGATGCATTCCAGTTAATTTCATAAGAGCCGGGGTTCATTTGTTCATTTACCAGCACCTCAATTTCTTTTCCTAATGCATCAAAAAATGAAAGCTTTACATTCTGGGTTTTATCGGGAATATCAAATTTTATTTTTGTTTCAGGATTAAATGGATTTGGATAATTCTGACTTAAACCATAAGTTTCAGGAATATAATCATTCGATGGTTTACGTATTGATGTTTGTGAATATTTGACAGTAGTGTAATTATTATTGTTATTAGTTGCATTTGTACTATAACTATATCCTGTTACATAAACATTTTCTGAATTACTTACTTTTATTGATACTGCACCATCTTCACCCAAAAGATTTCCCGGTCCGTTATAAACCATACTCCATTGCTGAGTACCGGTTGAATTATATTTGATAGTTATATAATCAACGCCGGATAAGGCGGCAAAACGGCTTCCTGTTATATAGCTATTACCTGAAGCATCAACATACATATCCCTTACAAAATCGTTTTTGTTTGCAGGTCCATTATATCTTTTAATCCATTGTTGTATGCCCAAATTGTTTAATTTTATTGTTACAATATCATTTGATGTCCCTCTGCCAATACTGCTTCCTGTTACATATACATTGTTGTATTGATCTAACCTGATTGTCTTAATCTCATCAGTACTATCACCTGAACCATTGTATACATTTGTCCACTGTAATGTTCCTGTTGAATTATATTTTATTATGAGAAAATCATCCCTGTTGGTAAAATTAAAACAATCACCTCCAATGTATACATTTCTGTTACCATCAACAATTATATCATTACCATTGCCTGTTGTGTAACCATTTTGCTTGTATTTTCTAATCCATTCAATTACACCTGAAAAGTTGTACTTTATTGTTATTATACTGCCATCATCTACAAAACCTGTTATATATGCATTACCCAGATTGTCAGTTGTAATTTTTTTTATATTGGGGATATTATAATATGGATATGGATTGTAGTTTTTCATCCATTCTAAAGCACCTGAAGCTGAATATTTAAGTGTTATAATATCTGTTCTTCCATAACCACCAGTTGTATGAGCCATACCTGTAACAAAAATATTACCAAAAACATCTAGATTAAGAGAAGTGGCTACATCGGCAAGTGCATTAGTTGAATATGTCCAGGTTTTTGACCAAACTAATGTGCCAAATGAATTATACTTTAGTAATAAGAAATCTGTACCGGTACTGCTGTTTATAATTGTTCCGCAGATATATATATTACCCAAATTATCATTAACCATCTGAGTTACTCTTGCATCATTATTATTTGGATTTTGGAAAATCCTGCTCCATAATAAAATACCGGAAGAATTATATTTTAAAGTTAATATTTTGCTTGGATAACTGGGCCCAATATAATTACCGGTAACATATATATTCTCTGATCCATCTATCCCTATCGATGTAGGTTTATCTATAACAAATTCTGAGCAGATAAAATCTTTTACCCATTCCTGTGTTACCTGTGCATTAGATATTTGGATTGATACGAAAAGCAAATTTATTATAACTAATAATCTAAAAATGATTGTTTTCATTATTTTTCTCCTGTTAGTTATTGTTATTTTATCAAGATCATTTTTTTAGTATCTGTAAATCCCTCTGTTTCAATCCTGTAAAAATAAGTTCCGGATGATAATGCGCTTGCGTCAAAGTCTGTCTTGTATGTACCGGCTTTCATAAAATCATTTACAAGAACCGAAACTTCTTTTCCAAGCAGATCAAAAATGGATATTTTTACATTTCCCCTAACAGGCAGGCTGAATTCAATATTTGTTTTTGGGTTGAAAGGATTAGGATAGTTTTGGGATAAGTTAAATTTATCGGGAATTGTTCCTTCAATTGGCTCAATTCCGGTTGTTTGAGAGTACTTAATTGCGGCAAAATCTCTCATAGTTCCAATACCTTCACTATTACCTATAACATATACATTGCCTGAGGCATCCACATTTATGTTACCTGAATAATCATAATCATTTGCCGGACCATTGTACCGCTGGACCCATTGTTGTGAGCCTGATGAGTTGTACTTTATCACTGCATAATCAGAAAAGGATGAGCTTCCGAAACTATTACCGGTTACATAACAGTTTCCCGAGGCATCTGTAAACATATCATTGGCTGCGTCAGTCAGGTTTCCTGGTCCATTGTATCTTTGTACCCATTGTTGAGTTCCTGAGCTATTGTACTTAATAGTTGCGAAATCAAAACTCGAGCCATTGCCAATACTATATCCGGTAATATAAACATTGTCTGCAGCATCCAGTCCAATTGAATTGGACTTATCTGTACTGTTCCCTGTACCGTTATACGTCTTGATCCATTGCTGAACACCATTTGAATTATATTTTATTGAAATGTAGTCGCTATTAGTGAGCGTAGTAAAAGTGTAACCCGTTACATAAACAGTACCCGAACCATTGACAATGATATCTATACCGGCATCTTCATAGTTACCAGAGTATCTTTGTGCCCATTGAAGGCTTCCTGTTGAATTGTATTTTAATGTGATTATATCTTTTCCCGTTCCTGAGCCAACACCGAAACCTGTTACGTAGCAGTTCCCTGAAGCATCTATAACGATCTTTGAACCAGCATCATCATCTGTTATATTAGGAGTGGAATATATCTGAACCCATTGTTGAGTTCCTGCAGAATTATACTTAATGGTTGATATGTTTTTGGGACCGGCGTTGACATCACATTGACCAGTAACAAAAACATTCCCTGATGCGTCTATAGCTATTGAACGTGCAAAATCATTTGAATTGCTGCCTGTAAATGACCAGGATTTTGACCACAATAAATTACCGCTGCTACTGTATTTTAGTATTAAAAAGTCATAGCCAGTTAAAGAAGGATTGTAAATTGTACCTGCAATGTACACATTACCTGAATTATCTGTTTTCATCTGAGAAACGTTTACTCCGTTATTGAAAGGACTCTGATATACCACTGACCATTGTATATTACCTGCTGAGTTGTATTTAAGTGTTGAAATTCTGTAAGAACCACCTGCATCTTGTATGTTGCCTGAAACATATACATTGCCACTATTATCATAGCCAACTGAAACACCATAATCATCTTTATTGTAGGTTGAATTATGTCTAGCGGCCCATTGCTGTGATACCTGCGCATCTGATGCCAATGTCAGTACAAATAACACAGTAAAAATTGCTAGTGTTTTTATAAAATGTTTCATTTTAGTTTCTCCTTTTATGATAATTAATTTTTTTTTTATAGTTTTGCTCCATTTACTTTGACCTTTAGCATTTAAAGCAGCTACCCTGAAACAATAAAGTAAGTTAGTTCTCAAACCGGTTATTGTACATTTTGAGCTTATTACAGTATCTGCAACCATCCAACTATTTGCAATATCTGTTTTGAACTCAATTATATAAGTTATAGCGCCTGGTACAGAATCCCATTGTAAGTTGACTTCTCCCTGAAGGTCACTATTACATACTGAAACTGATAGCGGGGTATCTAACATCATCAATTTTTTGCTTATTATGATTTTTTTTTCATTTAAGGCAAAATTAGCACTAAATACTTAGTGGTAACAAGTAGACTTTTGCTAAAAAGTTACATGCTATTTAGCTTTAAAAAGTAAATATTAGTTAAATTTTAGCTGTTTTTAATAATTCTATTTATTTATATGTTACAAATAACATAAAGTTATATTACAGGTATTGATAAATAATAAGCTAATTAATCTATTTAAGTCATTTACTGAATATGAAATAAAGGAATTTGCAGATTTCATTGCTTCACCTTTTTTTAATAAAAGACAGGGAGTTCTAAAGCTCTATAAATATTTGATTCTGTATTATCCTGAGTTTTCAGATGAGAATCTGAGTAAAGAAAAGGTATTTTTAAGCCTATTCCCGGGTAAAAAATATAATGATGCAACTTTAAGAGTACTGGTTCACTATCTCTCAGATTTTGCAGAGAAGTTTATAACATATAAGAAATTCGAAAGAAATAAACCGGATTATAATTTCCATCTTAAAGAAGCACTTACAGACAGAAAACAATATAAGCAGGCAGTAAGCATTTTGCAGGAGTCCATGGGCAAATTTGAGAATATGGATATAGAAACTTCTGAGAGGATGTATCTTAATTACCGATTGCATAATGAAAATCTAATGCTGCTTTCAAATAGTAATGCAAGTGTTTTTGATAAGTTTCTTGATAAAGCAAATATGGATGTTGTTTTAGATAACTTACAGGATTTTTATGTTTTTAAAACAATGTCAATATACCTGAACATATTGAATGTTAAAGTTATATTCAAAAAAGACTATCCAACCGTGTATTTTGAAAGAGTACTTTCTCTGATCACAAAAGAGTATTGTTATAATAAACCTGAGATCGGGATCTATTATAACCTGATCAAAATGAACCTGGAAACTAAAGATGTCCCTTTTTATCGTGATGCAGTAAAAATTTTAAAAGCTAACAAAAGTAAAATTCACAGGATCCAGCTGATCGAAATATATATTAACCTGGAAAACTACTGCACAAGAAAAATACGTGAAGGCGGTCAAAAATTTCTAAAAGAACGATTCAGATTATACAGGGAAGAACTTGATAACAGAATATATTTGGTAGAAGGTTATATGCCTACCGTTTTGTACAGGAATATTGTTCTATCCGGACTTGAGCTAAAGGAATATAAATGGGTATTGAATTTTATGAACGAATATAGAAAAGAACTTCACACTGAATCAAGAGATAATACCGGTAACTACTGTTATGCGTTATACGAATTTTACACTAAAAGATATGATGAAGCATTTAAATATCTTTCAAAAATAAAATATGATGAGCATTATTTGAAAATTGATGTAAAGATCCTGCAATTAATGCTTTACTTTGAAATGGAACAAGAGGATGCATTTGCTTCTTCTTTAGAATCATTCAGACAATTTCTTGCAAACAATAATCTGATTCCTCAAAAAAGAAAAATAATATTTCAGAATTTTCAGAAATATATTTCCAAAATAGAATCACTAAAGTATAATTATGACTCTGTTAAAAAGCAAATGCTGGTAGAAAAAATCATAAAAGATAGAAGCAGTATAAATAAAAAATGGTTATTAGAGAAAATTAATATTCTGCGGTAACTTAATGATTATATAAGCTTTTAATTGTATGCAATAAAATAGGCGACTAAAAAAGTCCGGAATCAGTCTTTAAGTCATTTTTCTTTTGGTTTAACATCGTTAATTTTGTTCTTAATCACTAAATAATGATAAAAGCTTCGGTAGGAATCTGTATCGGAGCGAGCAGTATTTCAATAGTA
>CAZQYL010000180.1:0-5619 GCA_964597425.1 uncultured Ignavibacteriales bacterium
TCGCCAACATTCCAGTTTGGCAAAGTATTTATGGAAAGCTGCACAATAACGAATATTGGCGCACCATTTACAATTACCTTTCCTGGCGGATTAACTGCCAGAAACGGCGTTGTTTTAACATGGAACCAGTCTTCTCCTTATCAGTTATATTCAGTTGATACAGTTACAGGAGTTCACACACTATATTTCAATATTACCGGCGTTCCCTTGCCTAACTTAACAGGTATTTGCTGGGATGGTACCACAATGTATGGTTTAGCGACATCAATGACGCAATCTCAGGTGTTTACTCTTAATATGACAACAGGTGTTTGTACGCCAATTGGAACAGCTTCTGCAATCTGTGCCGGGGGAATTGAGATATTTGCCCGTTTGGGAGCTGAGTATAGCTTATTTGTAACAGATATAGTTGCTGATAACTTATATAAAGTAAACAAAACAACAGGTATATTTACATTAGTTGGACCGCTTGGTCAGAATATTAATTTTGGTCAGGGCGGAACAGTAGACCACAACGATAACACATTCTATACATGCTGCTATACAACAGGTCCTGAATTAAGAAAAATAGATACAACAACTGGAGCATTAGGCCCAGTTCTTTGCACATACACCGGACAGGCTACCGGTTTAACAGTTATGGGCTTATCTCCGCCGCCACTATATACATATCCGGATGTACTTTATTATAAATTTAGAAATAACCCATCACCGCTTACAACATACAATTGTGCCGTACCACCGGCTGGTACCAATCCAGCTTCACTATCCGGTTTAACATTCGCATCAGGCGGTCAGTTTGACTCATGCTTAACAGGTACAGGCTTAGTAAATGCTAGAATTACCACAGGATGGAACTGTGATCTTGCAAACGGTAACTGGACAATTAGCTTCTGGGTAAATAATCTCGTTGATATGAACCCGACTTATTTATTCGGTGATCCCGGCTCGACTTCATTCAGATGTTTCTATGGTGGTGCTGCCGGTGTTAACAATATATTATTCAGAGGCCCATTCACAGATATTTTGATTCCCTGTCCTGCCGGTCCTCAGGTATTCCATTTTGTGTATGATGGAACCAACGTAATAATATACAGGAACGGAACATTGATAAGCACAAACCCAAGAGCTATTAACATGCCAACAGGAACTGGATTTTTTGTTGGAGGATACAGTGGTTTTGGTCTTTCAGGAAAGATGGATGAATTCAGGTTAATTCGCCGTGCATTTACAGTAGCTGATGTTTTAACTTCGTGGAATTATAATTTCAGCTGCTTCATTTTGGGAATTGAACCATCAGCTAATCCAATTCCTGAAACCTTCAGTTTATCACAGAACTATCCAAATCCGTTCAATCCGGTTACAAATATTAAGTTCGGGATTCCCGAAAGCGGGAATGTACGGCTTGTTGTGTATGATATATTAGGGCGGGAAGTAACGACAATATTGAATGAACACAAAAATCCGGGTACGTATGAAGTGAAATTTGATGCTTCGCAGCTTGCATCGGGGATATATTTTTATTCATTGCAGACAGATAGAGTTACCGAAACCAAACGAATGCTGCTTGTGAAATAGTGCCTTAAAAAATAAAATAAGTTATGAAAATAAAAATATCCTGGTTTAAGATATTGACCGCGTTAGTTTTCCTTTCGGTAAATTTGCATTCGCAGGAGCTTCCACATTCAGTTGGATTGGCCCCTGTACAGGACTTTGCAATTAGTCCTGTTGCAACCGGTTTTGATGCATCGATTGGCAATAGATATTTTGCGCAGATATCGTCATCGCCAACATTCCAGTTTGGTAAAGCTTTTACGGAATCATGCACTATAACCAATGTTGGTGCACCCTTCACAATAACTTTCCCGGGCGGATTGATGTTCAGAAATGGTATAGTTTATACATGGAACCAGTCTTCGCCATATCAGCTATGGTCAATTGATACAACGACAGGGGTTCACACACTTGTATTCAATATGTCCGGAGTTCCGTATACAAACTTTACGGGCATGTGTTGGGATGGTTCATATGTTTATGGACTTGCAACCAGTTTGACACAATCACAGATATTCACAATTAATATGACAACAGGTGCGTGTACACCAATTGGAATATATTCAACAATGTGCGATGGCGGTATTACATTACTTGGCCTCAAAAGCGCACAAAATAGCTTGTTTGTGCTTGATATAGTTACTGATAGCCTGTTCAAAGTAAACAAAACAACGGGTGTATTCTCCAGAATTGGACCGCTTGGAGTTGATATTAATTTTGGACAGGATGGCTGTGTGGACCTATTTGATAATACTTTTTATGCAATGGCATATTCTACTGCTTCGGAATTGCGGAAAGTGGATACAGTTTCCGGAAATCTGGGTCCTGTTTTGTGCACTTATACTGCACAAGGAACCGGAATGACGCTGAAAGACCCGCCAATACCGCCACCCCCTGTTGGAGCACTATCTACTGCATGCAGAGGGTCAATTAACGTACCGATAAATGATAATTCCGCTCTTCTGGATTCTGTTAATGTAAACGAAGGAAATAACTGCATAATTCTGGATGTAAACGTAAGGATAGATTCAGTGTTACATACCTGGGATTCAGATCTCTCATTTTATTTGCGGAAAGGACCACTGGGTGTAAAAATAATCAATCGGGCTGGAGATTCCGGTGATAATTTTATAGGAACAATTTTAAATGATTCAGCCATAAATCCAATTTCTTCAGGTGTTGCGCCATTTACAGATTCGTATAAGCCATCAAATCCATTAACCATATTCAATTCTCAGCCTACTGATGGATATTGGAAGCTTCTGATCAGTGATACGGCTGTAGGTAACACCGGTGTGTTAAAAAGATGGTGTGTGTTAATAACATATCAACCATTTTTTGGCGGTATTCAAACCATCGAAATTCCCAATTATTACTTCCTGAACCAGAACTATCCAAATCCGTTTAATCCTGTTACAAACATTAAGTTCGGAATTCCCGAAAGCGGGAATGTACGGCTTGTTGTTTATGATATACTCGGGCGGGAAGTAGCTACATTGATGAATGAACGCAAAAATCCGGGCACGTATGAAGTGAATTTTGATGCTTCGCAGCTTGCTTCAGGAATTTATTTTTATTCACTGCAAACAGAACGGGTAACAGAAACTAAACGAATGCTTTTGGTAAAATAGTTACATAGATGTTTGATGTACAAACATTTCTTTCATAATTTTTAAATTGAAAGTCAGCTAAAATATCCATAACCTTGTAATATGCTTAATAAATTAATTGCCGTACTCATCCTCATTGCTGCGTGTTACAATATATCTTCGCAGGATAATCCATTTTATATTGAAGATAAATCAGGGAACAAAGGTGAGATAATTTCCTCTCCTTTCCTGGGAGATACGACTATAAACGTTCAGGGTATATGGAGTTCGCTAAACGCCCTTCCGATAGCTTTAATGGGTACCAATACTTATTATGATTCACTTTCGGGCAGGATATTCATCTGCGGCGGAGCTAACCAAAGCGCTGTACCAAATGATACATGCTGGTGGTATAATATTTCTACAGGTGTATACCAGCAGGCAGCTTTGCTGCCCGAAGGAAGATGGTCGGGTAAGCTTGTAAAAGTTAAAAGTAACCTTTACCTGGTTGGTTCAATTAACTCAACATTCAGCTCACCTGATGGCAAAATATTCAGGTATTCCCTTCAGCAGAACAGCTGGTCTGTGGCTGATACAATGCCGGCTCCTTTGGTACATGAGGCGGCTGTCACAGTTATTAACGATAGCCTGATTGCAATTGTGGGCGGTTCAACAAACGGCTTCCAGGGAGCGATCAACCGTGTTCGTTTGTATGAACCTGTGCTTGGAGTATGGAAGAACTCTGATCCGTTTCCTGTTAACAATTCAACCGCGCATGCAGAGCTTAATATCAACGGCAGTGACACTTCCATTTTCGTATTCGGCGGTTATAATGCGGGATACTTAAATACAGTATATAAAGGTATAATAAGTACTGTTAACCAGGATACTACTTATATTACATGGCAATTGTTCTGCAATGTTCCGTTCAGCAGTCCTGTATACAGAGTATCGGGAGCTAAATGGAATGATTATATGCTGATGGGTCCGTCAATGAATTTCGGAACATCATTAAATAATATATGGGGTTTGGCTTTTGACGGGTCAATTGGTTACTGGACAAATTTCCTGCCGGCATCCGGAGATTCAGCCGCAATGATCTCTACTTTTTCCGCGGTCAACGGAACTGATTCAAATTATTTTTATCTGTTCGGCGGATTTAAAAATCCGAACGTGCTTAATGCCGCGCAGAAGTATTCATTCCTGACTCCGCCCCCGATAGGAATTGTAAATATTTCAAATAATGTTCCTGCAAAATTTAAACTACATCAAAATTATCCCAATCCGTTCAATCCGGTTACAACTATCAGATTTGATTACGTAAGCCGCGGTAATGGAAATGATGTGTATTTAAAAATTTTTGATATAAACGGCAGAACTGTAAGTTCATATAATTTTACGGGACTCGTAAGCGGCTCATATGAAGTAACATTTGACGGAACATCGCTTGCAAGCGGTATTTATTTTTACAAAATTTCAGATTCGCGAAATCAGGAATCAAGAAAAATGATGTTAATTAAGTAAAAAAACCGCATTTTTTGTTATTTTTTAAAGTTTTTAAGATATAATCAAATTTTAGGCTTGATATAGTTGCAATAAGTGTTAATTTTTACATTCAATCAATTAACTAATTTATAAACAAACTAGTCAAAACAATGAAAAAAATCTTTTCGCTTTTGTTTGCTGTTTTGGTTTTAACATTCGTAACGAATGCACAGGATGCTCCTCATTCAGTTGGACCGGCTCCGGTTCAGAATCTGGTACAGGCTCCTGTAGCCGGCGATTTTGATGCATCGATCGGCAAACGTTATTTTTCACAGATCTCTTCATCACCGACCTTCCAGTTCGGTAAAGCTTTCACAGAATCATGTACCATCACAAACGTTGGTGCACCTTTCACAATTACATTCCCGGGTGGTTTGATGTACAGGAATGGTATTGTATACACATACAACCAGTCATCACCGTTCCAGTTATGGTCAATTGATACCACAACAGGTACACATACATTAGTATTCAACATGACAGGCGTTCCTCAGACAAACTTCACAGGTATGGTTTGGGACGGAACAACAGTTTATGGTCTTTCAACAAGTATCACACAGTCACAGATCTTCTCGATCAACATGACAACAGGTGTTTGTACCCCGATCGGAACTGCATCAGCAGTTTGCGCAGGCGGTATTACATTACTTGGCCGTACAGGCGCACAGTATAGCTTGTTTGCACTTGATATCGTAGCAGATAACTTATACAAGATCAACAAAACAACAGGTGCATTCACACTCGTTGGACCTCTTGGCCAGAATTTGAACTTCGGTCAGGACGGAAGTGTTGATAACAGTGATAACGCATTCTATGCAATGTGCTATGCTGTTGGACCGGAATTAAGAAAAGTAGATACAACAACAGGTACATTAGGACCGGTTCTTTGCACATACACAGCTCAGGCTACAGGTATGGCAATATTACCTCC
>CAZQYL010000181.1:0-5533 GCA_964597425.1 uncultured Ignavibacteriales bacterium
AATTACAGCTATGTTTGGGATGAGTGGGTTGGTGAGGAAAGGATACGGTTTTGATTTTTAAGTGAACGAATGATTTCATAAAATGCTTTATTAAATCAATCATGCAATATTGAGTAGCCCCGCTCTTTAGAGCGGGGGTTAGGATATTCAAAAAATATATATGGGCTTTAGCCCCGATTAGAAATACGATGAATTCATTCCTTTTTTATACATCGGGGGCTAAAGCCCCTATTTTTTTTACTTTGTATCCACGACCTAAAGGTCGTGGCAAATCAATAATCATTAAAGCGTTCTTTGTGATGATAATTTTATCTTGAAACCAAACCGCATACCTTAACGTTAAAGAAGAAAACCAAAATCAGACCATTAATTCCAATTTATGTCATCATTTATCAGCAGCTTAAGGGAAAATAACAGGTTAAGTGTAACCGTTATTCTTGCCATGTCATGCCTTCTAAGCGTATCCATCGAAGCGTTCAGGGTGTATTACTCGGGGTTTAACACCTACTTATTTTTAATATGGAATTTATTCCTTGCTATACTGCCGTATGTTATCAGCACTTTTTTTCTGCTCTATTATAGAAAGATAAATTCGCTGATCCTGACCGGAATAATTCTCTCAGCATGGCTTCTCCTTTTCCCCAATGCGCCGTACATTGTCACCGACTTTTTCCATTTAGAGCCTCGCGCAAATGTGCCATACTGGTATGATCTTGGAATGATACTTTCATTTGCATGGAACGGTTTGATACTTGGATTTATTTCACTGTATGATATTCAGACCGCGCTGCAGCGCCGGTTCGGCGCTTTTAAGGGCTGGGCATTCGCGATATTTTCGCTTGTACTTGGAAGTTTCGGGATATATTTAGGCAGGTATGAAAGATTCAACAGCTGGGATGTACTTACAAATCCGGTAGATCTGTTTGTTGATATCGCCAACCGTTTTATTCACCCAATGCAGCATCCCCGCACAATGCTGATGACCTTATTGTTTTCTGTTGTGCTGATATTTGGGTATGTAACACTGGTTGTGATGTTTAAACCCCGAAAGACTGAAAATTAATATTTTTCAGTTTAACTGAGGAAAGCTGCACAATTGTTTTTTTATTATTCGATTTCCTTAATTTTTTCAAGAAGCCAGAATTTACTGCCATCTTTAAGTTCGTTTATATCTTTTTTTAATAAGTATATCTCATCCCCGGGATCCTCACCGCTTTCTTTCTTCAGCTTTAGTGATAACATTTTCCCCGTGATCTGCACAAAACTATTCAGCCTTTCCTTTTTGGTCCGGTTCAGTTTATCGTCATTATAGATAAAGTGTCTTGCAGAATCAATAACATATGGCAGGGAATTGAACCCGTGCATTTCATAATTTACAATAAGCTCCCATTTTTTAATCTGAATTTTATCAATTACAAAAGAGTGTTTTATCTTTGCAAGGTATTTTGAAGCCTGTCCAAAATTCTTTATCTTTATATTGTATTCAATAAGCGCATAAAGGTAATAATGCTCTCTTATCTTCATATCCAGTCTGTACCTGAATTTATTAATGAACCCAAGTGCCCATTCGTATTCGTTATTTTTTACCGCGCTTAAGGCTACATTCCTGTAAAAGGAACCGTCAATGTTTGGGGCATTTTCAAAATTAAAAATACCGTTATCTATCATATACCGGCAGATCTCAAACTCGTATTTAAGGAACTCTTCACTGCCCTCTTCATACTTTATATAACAATACCCTGAAAGCGCCACAAGAAAGTTGTATCTTTCGCCGTGGCTTAACCGCGTTATATTTTCTTCAACAAGCTTTTTCATTTCATAAAAATGTTCCCTGCTGCCTTCATAAATAAGCATAGTTGCATGATAGAAAATCCTTACCCTGAAATCAAAATTGGCGGGTGCGGAATTATAAAAATCCAGAACCTTTTTCATAAAGCTGTTTTCCGGGGCGGCATTCAATTCAGTTTGTATCAGCAATTGATTGTAATTATTGTGAAACACATCTATAAAGTAACCCATTGTTATGTTGTGGTTACCGGATTCTGAGCTGGCTGCAGTATCGTAATACTTATCATGCTGAATAAGGTAATTTTGTTTTAGCGAGAGAAGATGAAATTTATTCCGGTAATAATCAGATTCATAAAAATTATCTTCAATACTTTCTTCTGTTTCCCTGAAAGCTTTTTCAAAGAAACTAAAAAGCCTTTTGTCCATAATGGCTTCAAGCCGGTTAAAACGCCCCTGAATTTTTTTTGAGCTGTAATGTTCGAGCTCAATAAATTTCTTTGAAAGATCTGTGAGCTCATACATAAGATTCTTGAGGGTTCCGTAATTGAATTTTTTTCCGGGAAAAATTTTCGCGTATATATACTCCCTGGTTAATCCAGAAGAATTATAATCCGGGGCGAAAAGTTTTAATTCATTCCACAGCTTTGTTACCGCGGATCTTCTGTTAAAGTATTCTGAACTAACAAAGAGATCAAATCTCTTTGTTTCATTCTTTGAAAATGATCGTAATAATGATGATATCGAACTATTTGTCATTAAATTTCTGTCAAATATTCAGTGAAATTAGACCCAAAAAAACTAATATTTTTACCAAAATCAAGGTATTTGTTAGATTTAGCCGGTGAAAATACACATATTTTTTCTTTTTAAGCATGATCTTAAGGAATTATTTTCATGCAATAAAATAAAACACCGAAAATGAAATATATGAAAATCAGCTTACCCGCCGCAATTCTGTTTTTGATCTTTTTGAATCCCTTCAATTCGAACGCACAGGTAACAGAAGAATGGGTAAAGATGTACAACCATCTTGGTAACCAGGATATTTCAAACGCAGTTGCGCTTGATAATTCCGGAAATGTATTTGTAACTGGATCGATAAATAATACAGTGGCAACATTAACAGATTACGGGACTATAAAATACAATTCCGCGGGAACGCAGCAATGGTTCAGGCTGTATAACGGTTCTGGCAACTGGCTTGATTATGCGGATGATATCGCAACAGACGCTGCCGGAAATATTTACGTAACAGGAAGAACGGATGCTATTTCGGGTAATGCAACAAACGTAACAATTAAATACAATACTTCCGGTGATTCACTTTGGGTAAGGAGTTATGTAAACGCATATTGCAGCCGTCTATTGGTAGATAACAGCAGCAATGTTTATGTTGTTGGAAGAAAAGGTGATGCTTCTTTTTGCGATTACTTTGTGATCAAATATAATTCTGCGGGTGATTCCCTGTGGTCCAGAACTTATTCAAGCCCGGGATCATACCCTGACGCAGCGACCTGCGCTGCTGTTGATAACGCGGGGAATGTTTATATTTCGGGTTATGTATATTCCCAGTCTCCCGGACCGCACTCGGGTATTGCAACAATAAAATATAATGCATCGGGGGTGCAGCAATGGATAGCAGCATACGATCCTGGCACAACAGGCTCACACAAAGCAAACGATATTGTTGTTGATAATTCAGGCAATGTTTACATAGGAGGTTACAGCGATACGGCTGCTATTGGCAGGACATATCTTGTGGTGAAATATAATTCATCAGGTGTACCGCAGTGGCAGGCAAGGTACTCCAGCGGTGTTCCGCAAACAACCGTGGAAGCAGTATCGATAGCGCTTTACCAGAATAACTTCTTATATGTCACAGGTTACTGTGTATATGCATCAACGTATTATGATTACGTTACTATAAAATATAATTCCTCAGGTGCGCAGCAATGGGTTACACAATATCACAACGGTACCGATGTTGCGGCAAAATTAGTCTTAGACGATCTTGGCAACGCATATGTAACGGGCTCATCAGGCAGTTTGACAAACGGAGAGGATATACTGACAGTAAAGTATAACTCCGCAGGCTTACAGCAATGGACGGCAAGATGGGATGGAGCAGCGCACAACAATGACCAGGGGAGGGATATAGCGGTTGATGCTGCGGGGAACATTTATGTAACCGGCAGAGCGCTAACAGGCGCTAATAATGATGATTATGTAACCATAAAATATTCACAATCTGCCGCCGGTATAACGCCGGTTTCGAATGAGATACCGGAAAAATTTTCTTTGGGACAGAATTATCCCAATCCGTTCAATCCTAAAACAAACATCAGGATCAAAATTCCCGCTGAAAGCTTTACGCGGCTAACAGTATACGATGTTAACGGTAAAGAGGCTGCGGTACTTGTGAATGAAAATTTAAGACCGGGTGAATATAATGTAGATTTTGATGCGGGGAGATTAGGCAGCGGGTTATATTTTTACAGGATAGAAGCCGGAAGCTACACTGAAACCCGGAAAATGATACTGATAAAATAATTAAAGCCGGTTAAAGTTGAGTTCAAAACCGCAGTTTGTCCAGGGGCCTCCTTTGGAGGGACTCAGAAGGGTGATTTTTTGAAAATGTACCCTTTGTAATGGATTTAATGCTTCGCCTCAAATAGCTATCTTTGTACCTTACCATAAATTACACATACATATAAAATTACAGCAGAAAAACTGAAATAATGGCAGATAATAAAATAATATTTTCAATGGTTGGGGTTAGCAAAACCTACCCCCCGCAGAAGCAGGTTTTAAAGAACATTTACCTTTCATTTTTTTACGGGGCAAAGATAGGCATCATCGGTCTTAACGGCTCGGGTAAATCGACCCTGCTTAAGATCATAGCGGGTATTGAAGAGAACTTTGATGGCGACGTACATTTTACCAAGGAATATTCAATAGGTCTGCTTGAGCAGGAGCCGCATATTGATGAAACCAAGACCGTTAAGGAAATTATTCAGGAAGGCGCCGGGGAAATTGTTGATATACTGAAAGAGTATGAAGAAGTGAACAACAAATTTTCCGAGCCGATGGATGATGATGAAATGACAAAACTTATCGAAAGACAGGGTGAGTTGACAGAGCTTATCGATCATCACAACGGTTGGGAGCTTGACGCAAAGCTTGAGCGCGCAATGGATGCGCTAAGAACACCCGAAGGTGACGCGTTAATTAAAAATCTAAGCGGCGGTGAAAAACGCCGTGTTGCATTGTGCCGCCTGCTTCTTAAAGAACCCGATATACTTCTACTTGATGAGCCCACTAACCATCTTGATGCTGAATCAATTGACTGGCTGGAGCAGCATTTGAAGCAGTACAAAGGTACAGTAATCGCAATCACACATGACAGGTACTTTCTTGATAACGTTGCGGGATGGATATTGGAGCTGGATAGAGGCGAGGGGATTCCATGGGAAGGCAATTACTCAAGCTGGCTTGAGCAGAAAACCAAAAGATTAGAGCAGGAAGAAAAGCAGGAATCAAAACGCCGCAAGACACTTGAGCGTGAGCTTGAATGGGTAAGAATGTCACCGCGCGCAAGGCATGCGAAATCAAAGGCAAGGCTGCAGAACTATGATACCATGATGAATGAAGATACCAAGCAGAAGGAAGAGAAGCTTGAGATATTTATACCTAACGGACCAAGGCTTGGCAACAAAGTAATTGATGCGGTAAAAATTAAAAAAGC
>CAZQYL010000182.1:0-1124 GCA_964597425.1 uncultured Ignavibacteriales bacterium
ACGTTTAAAAACAATTTATTATATGATTCAGCTTCGCCTTACCGTTCTCTATCATAATTGCCGCTATATCAAATCGTTTTTCGTAATCATCGTACTTGGGATTCAGCATTATAAATCCCTGGGCTGAGTGTATCATCTGCTGCATTTTTCTTTCGGTCACCGATTCTTCCGGCTCGCCGAACTTTTTACTGCGCCTGGTCTTAACTTCCACAAATACTATTATCTTTTTTGCGTCATCCTTAAATATCAGGTCAGTTTCGGCTCGCTCATACCTGAAGCCCTGCTCAACAAATTCAAACCCAAGTGACTCAAAATGCTCCTTCGCTATGGCTTCACCGGTTTTACCCAGCTGAGTCAATTTACCCACGGCTTAAAAAAGCTCTCCCTGTACGGCTTTCAGCTTAAACGACCTTCTGTGAATTTCCGTGTAGCCAAACTCTATTATTTCTTCTATGTGATCCTGTGTGCCGTAACCCTTGTGATGAGAGAATGAATAATTGGGAAACCTGTTTTCATACTCGCACATTATCCTGTCACGGGTAACCTTAGCGATAATTGATGCCGCGGCTACCGAAAAACTTTTTTCATCGGCCTTAATCACGTTGCGCACTTCGGCTATCGGATTAAAATAAAAATTCCCGTCTGCAATAATTACACCGGGAAGTTCCTTTAACCTGCTGATAGCCAAATTCATCGCTTCTTTGGTGGCATTCAGAATATTCAATTCATCTATCTGCCGGTTATCAATAATTCCAACACCCCAGCTGAGAGCCTGTGATGTAATTTCTTCGTAAAGCTCTTCCCTGCGTTTACGTGTCACCTTCTTGGAATCGTAAACACCCTCAATATATACATCATCACTGAAAATAACCGCTGCTGCAACCACGGGTCCGGCAATGGGTCCCCGCCCGGCTTCATCCACACCGCACAGCAAACCTTTACCTTCACGCCTGATCATAGTATCGTATTCTATTATTCCCCGGGTTCTGATGGATGGTATTTTTGCCATTTTTTGGTAAAAGCCGCCTTAATATTTTTGCTCCTGAGGCATTTATGAAGTGATTTTTGCGTAAAACCTGAATTTATGAGTTTTACTTTGAATTTAAAATTCAAAAAGTTATCTT
>CAZQYL010000182.1:1224-5515 GCA_964597425.1 uncultured Ignavibacteriales bacterium
CAATAACCTCCTCAATTTCATTCTGCCAAACACCTGTTTGGCGTGTGATAAAGTTATGGATCCTGCTGAAAGCTACCTTTGCAAAATGTGTAAGAGCAGGCTTGAGCCGTACAACGAAACCCATCCGTGGCGGGCGGAGCATATTGCCAATGGTACTATTGAGGATTCATTTTCAGTCTATTGGTTCCGCGAGGGAACAGCAATTCAGCCATTATTCCATGCGCTGAAATACCAGAAAATAAAGAAAGCAGGTTTAATGCTGGGTGAAGAAATCGGCAAACTTGCCGTTTCAAAAAAATTAAATGATATCGATTTCATTGTACCCGTACCGCTGCATAAAGCAAAACTTAGAGACCGGACGTACAATCAAAGCGAATACATAGCTAAAGGAATCGGTAATATCCTGAAAGCTGAAGTAATAAATGACGCAGTTATCCGCTCACGCTTCACCCCAACGCAGACACGGCTTAACAAAGCCGAAAGGAAAGTTAACGTAAGCGGGGCATTTGGAATCAATCCCAAATATACTGATAAGCTTCGCGGAAAAAATATTTTATTGACTGATGATGTAATAACAACGGGTGCAACTATACTCGAATGTGCTTCCGCCCTCAAGGCAGCCGGCTCGGGCAAGATTTGCATTTGCTCTGCAGCTTACGCGGAACTGAAAATTAATGTTGTTTAGATGCCGGTCCGTAAATCGCCTCTTATCAAACAAATAATACCATAAAGGCAGTATAAAGAATACTTTGGGAATTTAGTTATATTTGTAAGAATCCTAACTAATTAAATAATAATATGAAATATATACTGATTATCCTCTTAACATCCTTGCTCGTTTCTTCCTGCGGAAAAAAAACCGACAGTCCAAACACTGAACAGAAACAAACTACTACGGATTCCAAAACATCCGGAAGTAATGATATTAAATTCTCGAATAAATCCTTCATGAAATCGTATAAGGATTGCTCACCTAACGATTCCTGCGCTTACTTTAAGGTTGATTATTTAGAAGCAGTTTCGGGGAATAACAAAGATAAAATTAACAAACTTATTACTAATATCGTGAACAGCGGTGTTACATTTGGTGATACTGTGATGAACACAATGCAGGTGGCAGCTGATTCATTCATTGCGCAGTATACTTCATTCCGCAAAGATTTTCCGGAATCAGCACTATTCTGGTATTTAGAGCTTTCTGTATCGGCAAATCTTGATCACCCTAAAATTATAAATCTTGCAGCAGGAAATTCATCATTCATGGGCGGTGCGCATCCAAACAGCTATATTGAGTATTATAATATCAGCAGGGAAACGGGCGATACAATTTCTCTGGGTAATTTATTCACGCCGGGATTTGAAAAGAAACTGGGCGAGCTTGTTGATGCTGCATTCCGTAAAGCAAACAATCTTCAGGCGGGCGATAACCTGCAGGATAAAGGCGGTTTGTTTGATAACAAGATCACATTTAATTATAACTGGCTTGTGAATAAAGACGGCAGTTTAACTTTCTATTACAATCAGTACGAGATAGCGCCTTACGCTGCGGGGCCGATTGAAGTTACGCTTACAAAAGCAGATATCGCGCCGCTGCTTGCGCCAAACAGTCCCTTAAAGTAAAACTGAATATAAATTTTTATACAAAAAAAGGAGGCTCCAATCAGCCTCCTTTTCCTTTTGGTTTCAGTTATAGATCATTTAAATTTTTTGTCATAACCGCTTTTTTTAAGGAAAGCTTCAAAGTCCTGCACTTCAATTATATCTTTTACAGCCTGCTTTTTATCCTCAGCATTTTCATAATAAGCTTCGCAGATTTTATACCCAATGAAGTATCCGAGGTCGCTTGGCCTGCCAATGGAATTATTTCCTGAATACAGCCAGCGCGAATAATCATCACTGTTCATCTCTTTTTTGAATTCTTTCCATAAACCTTTTTCGTATTTGTTTCCGTATACATAATGAGCTGAATTCAGTTCGTAGCCGGTTACCATAGAAGCTATAAAATCACAGGCTCCTTCAAGAATGGCTGCGCCAAGCAGGTTTCTTTTTTTAAGAGTCTGCATGGTGTGAATGGATTCGTGCATAACGATCTGTTCAATATTATCAAAATTACCAATATTGCCTTTTAACCAGCTGTTTAGCTTATCTTTCGGGGACTTTTCGTCAGCGCACATAAGTTCTGCCCCTATCAAAAGCATTTTGCCTGTTGTTGTACCGCCTGTGTTAAAACATCCCATGGTAAAATAAACATCAGGAAAGTAAACATCCGGATATATCTCTTTAAGTTTCGTAAAATAACCAGTGATCTTCTCGTTGATAGCTGAAAGTTTTAAAGTATTATCCCTTATTGATTCAAGGTATTCCGGGTACATTTTGATGACTTTTTCCATCTGACCGGCATTAACAACCCTCACTTTTGTAAATGCATCCAGGCCTGCGCTTCCTTTATCGAAATAAAGTTTCTGAATATCTTCGATATTCCCGGTGGTTTTGTATACATCATACATTTCCCAGAAATTATTAATATCGGAAGTAACGATTTTCATATTCCTGATATCTTTCCGTTTATCAAGATTTGCCTGCAGCTTCGTTATAAGCGCTATCCATCTGGGATCACCCCGCAGCTTCTCAAGATCTGTATCCTCCGATATCCAGCTTATATTTTCATAACCAAGCCCCGGCAGCCGCTCAAGCTTTCCAAATGCGTCATCAGCCCTGTTAAGCAACGAATAAACACAGGCTGCATTGTAAACAACATCACGGTTCGCGGGATCAAGCTTTAACGATTCTTCGTATCTGGCAGCGCTGCTTTCGTATTCCTGCAGGTAATATAATGAATCACCCTGTTTGGAATAAGTTTCGGCATCCTGTCCGTATACTGCTGATTGCAGAATTGCCGTAAAAATAAAAAGTACAAAGAAAAATGTTTTTATTTTCATATCTGTTAAAAAATATATTCGGGGATGCCGTTACCCCCTGTTATTGGATCTTAATGCTATTAAATATCCGTCAGGGTCTTTGATAAAGAACATATCGTTATTTGTATTAGCAGCTTTTGCGTAAAGAGGTCCTGTAATAACTTCAACCCCTTTGTCTTTTAAAATTGTCCGCACTTTTTCCAAAGGAGTGTTCAGCTCCATTCGGAATATCACTTCATCTTTATTGGGCACGTGATTGCTGTTTTGCTGAACAAGCAAAATTTTCTGGCTGCCGAACTTAAGCGATGTTTCACCTGTACCGTTTGAAATATTTTCAACCCTGAACACATCTTTATAAAATGAAGCGGACTTATTTATATCGCTCACGTGCAGGATTAAATGATCAATTCCCGAAACAGAAATGCCGCCGTTTTTTTGCTGTGATCTGTAATCTTCAAAGTTCTGTTCCAGGTATTTCCCAAGATTCGCAAAGATCCTGCTTATCTGTTTTGAATGCATCCTGCTAAGATTAATAACTTTTGATACTGCTTTAAGCCACAGCCTGTTGCAGCTTATATCAATTTCCATGGTAAGCTTAGTGCCGCCTGCGGCTATCTCTTCAAACCGCCACGCGGTTTTACCTATCCACGCGCCTTCTACATAATCAATGGCAAGCAATTTATTGGTCTTGAATGCGCTTACAACCGATTTCCATTTTACCAAAGGACCGTTCTGCACGTTTATGCGTGTACCTATGATTGCGGGGTCAAGATACTCCAGCTCGCTTTTTACCTCATGCGGCCACCACTTGCTGTATGAAGCAATATCTGTCACCGTGCGGTACACATAATCCACCGGGTAATTCAGCAGCACGGAATCTTTTGCTTTAAGCTCTCCCATAATACAAAAATAATCAATTTATTTTTTTTATATAAGGGATATAAATAAAAACGCAATGATCTTCGTGCAACGAATATGATGGAAAGAATATCTGCACAATGCTAGTAATTTCTTTTCTTTCGCTAATTCCGCCTAAGCTGTTTTCGTGGCACGATTATCAATTAAAAATCTTACATCGGCACATTAACTTCCTCGTAATAACAAACAGCGCCGTAACCTTTAATGTAGTACTCCTTAACATAACCCATAATTTCGCTTAACGTTCCCCGGCGGCAGAGCATCTGCACTTTTGTAATATCTTTCTCGTCGGCATCTGTGGGTCTTGAGCCCTTCAGGTCCTGCCTCACATAATATACAATATCAAATTTTTTGATATTCGGAATTAAATGGTCAGCGACCTCGGGTTTGGTAACAACATTAACCAAAAAATGCGGCGTGGATACTGTAAACATAATTTATATTGTTAAATTTAT
>CAZQYL010000183.1:0-3474 GCA_964597425.1 uncultured Ignavibacteriales bacterium
TAGGAATATCAAAATTGATACTTGTTACAGGGTTAAACGGATTAGGGAAATTTTGAGATAACGAGAATGTCCCCGGTATTGCAGTTGTGATGTTTATTAAGCCGAGAATATGATAACTTGTATCACCATACAGAACCCCGTTGATAACACAACCTGTAAGTGTACACTGCGCACTTAACGACATCCCTCCCATACCATAATAAATGATTCCAAAATCTTTGGCATATTTATTCTGTGTGCTGAATTCGTGAAAATTACCACCTGTAAATAACCTGGATTGTTTCTGTGTACCGAATACTGTGGATAATGAAGTATCTGATAAAGCTTTTTTGGGGTCTGAAGATGTTCCGCATATGTATATTGTATCGCGGAATTTTGATCTCAGGCTGTCTATTATCAGCTCATCAGGCGAGAAAGTACAGCCAGGATTTGTTGTTAAACGGTACACATTCCCGTTTGCACTATCTATTCTATAGAAATTATTGAGAAAAAAACCATATGAACAATTGCCGCCGCTTATGATCCTGTTTTCCGATGTGAACCTGTAATATGTTTTACCATTTGCTGCAAGTACACTATCTATTCTAACTTTAACCTTGAAACTACTTTGACACTGAACTGAAAAATAAGATCCATGATACACCCATACATTCCCAACGTTCAAAGGGAAGAATTTAACTATATTCGTATCTTGTGAATAAATTATAATGCTTGAGAAGAAAAATGTAAAGATAAAGTATTTTTTAATGCAGGTCATAAGTCCCTCCAAGTAGCCAAATATAATAGATTATTCAAACGAATAATACGAAAAAGTCACGACCTCTCCCTCACCCACTTCAGCTCCATCGGACCCGCTGAGAGTATCATTTCGCCGTGTTCAAAGCGGTATTTGCGGATCTCCGTGCCGCCAACCAGACTCTGTACAATAGCCCCTTCAACATGATGTTTAACTACCTGTTTTTCTTCATCAATTTCGTATTTCCCGAAATAACCCATGTAACCAAGATTTTTTAAAGCCCAGGCAAGGTCTTTTAGTTTTAATTTCTTTTCAGGCATATGCTCCAGCGGCAGGTCATGAGGCATCATTATCTGGGCTGACATATATTCTTCATCATAGAATAATATCGCCTTTACATGTCTGCCGAAAGGGTAAATTATAGTATCGTCGTGTCTGACAATTACTGATTTTAACTTCCATCTGCCCAAAAATTTCTCTTTAATACTTTTCATTAAAATAACTATTAATTTTTTGAGTGTACAATCCTGTATATTTTATCATCACCTGATTTCGGTGAACCCCTGCCATCTTTATTACTGCTTGAAAAATATATAAAGCCATCCGGACCCTCAGTAATATCTCTTATTCTGCCATACTCGGCAGCAATTTTGGTGAATGATAATGCTTTTGATTTGTCATTCGGGTCAATTTTTACTACCATGATTCCATTCCCCCGAAGGCAACCGAACAGGAATGTATCCTTGAATTCAGCCAGCTTGCCTGATCTGTACACAAGCCCCGATGCAGGAGCTTCTGCGGGAGTAAATACAAGCACGGGTGAAACCATCCCTTCTTTGCTCTCAAGGTGTGATACTTCCGGCCAGCCGTAGTTCTTACCCTTAACAATAACATTAACCTCATCCCCGCCGCCCGGCCCGTCAAAGCCGCTGGGACCGTGTTCAGTCTGCCACATAATATCCGTTCCTGCTACCCAGTCTATTCCCTGTGGATTGCGGTGACCAAAGCTCCATACCGGCGAATTTGCAAACGGGTTATCAGCCGGTATTGTGCCATCGGGATTGATCCTGAGTATCTTACCATGGAGCTTATCAAGCTCCTGTGCGAATTTCCTCTCACCTGCATCGCCCGCTGTAATGTAGAGCTTTTTATCGGGGCCGAATTTGATACGGCAGCCTGCATGAAATCTTGCGGCAGGAATATTATCAAAAATTGTCGTTTCTTCAGTTAATGAATTGCCATTATCCTTATATCTGACCACTTTAACCCACAAATCGCTATCCTTTTCGTAAGCGAAGCTTACATAAATGAACTTATTTGATGCATATTCGGGGTCAAGCGTGAGCCCCATTAGCCCTTCTTCAGAGCCACTGGATACCTCCGCGAACGTTTTAATTGGCTCATCCTGCAGTTTACCGCCCGTTATGACACGCATTCTCCCGGGGCGTTCATTAACCAGCACACGTTCATTTGAAGTAAACACAATGCTCCATGGTACTTCAAGGTTTGAAACAAATATTTCAGTATTACTTTCTGTAATTTTTGAACTTTTTAAGTCAATTTGTTTGTTTTCTTCTTTAGACTTACAACCCCCGGAAAACAAAAATGAAACAGATAGTATCAGATTTAGTATTATATTCATAACTGTAATAATATTTAAAGTTAGCTAACTAATATTAATAATAAAATACATATATAGGGTTTAAGGTTGCAATACTAACGTTGTTTAATTGATACAGACTATTACAATTAATTTTAAAATTTGACTTATATTTTGAAACTAAATCAAGTAATTTACCGTCTTAATAACTATAAAGTACCATATTTATCATTAAAAGAAATATGAAGATATTAAAACTCTCAGTTTTACTTATAATTCTCTCATTTGCGGGTAATTTAAAAGCGCAGGAAGTTCAGGTCTCATTAAAAGAAGCTATTGACCATGCGTACAGAAACGACCCAAACATAAATAAGCTTGAAAACACTATTGAATTGCAGGAAAGCAGCCTGCGGGCAAATTATGGTAACTTATTCCCTGACCTGAAATTTTCTACCGGGTGGACACGTTCGAATACGGTTATAAATAACAGTTTCATCAATCAAAACGGCATTCCTATTCCTGAAAGCAACGAAACATCAAACAACTTTTCGCTTTCACTTAGGTCAGATGTTACTATATTTGACGGAATGACTAGTTATGATAAAATAGACCTTGCCAAACAGACAAAAACCCAATACCAGATACAGCTTCGCCAGCTGAAGCAGGATATTGCCGTGAAAATAATATCAAGCTATATAACAGTATTAAAGAATCAGCAGATAGTTGTAATTAATGAAGCAACACTGGCTGATTCACGTGCGCAGCTTGAGCGTATTAAGATATTCGTGGAAGTGGGCAAAAGAACTCTTTCTGATGTATATCAGCAGGATGTAGTTGTTGCCCAGAATGAACTATTGGTTGAGCAGGCTAAGAATAACCTGAATAAATCAATAAGTGACCTGGCTTACAACTCAAACCTGCCGCTTGAAAAAAATTACGCTGTTAACCAGGCTGAATTCAATACAGAAATTGCCTACGAGAACCTCGAAGCATATGTTATACAGAACCAGAACACAGACGGACTTGTAAGCAACGCTTTCAGGAACAGGTATGATATTAAAGCAAGGATACAGAATCTTGATCTGCTTGAAACAAACATTGAAATTGCAAGGGGAACCCAGTACTTCCCTACACTCAC
>CAZQYL010000183.1:3574-5486 GCA_964597425.1 uncultured Ignavibacteriales bacterium
CTGTTAAAACAGATAGAAATTACCGACAGGAACCTGAAAAACGCTCAGCAGAACAAACTGCTTGCAGAAGAATCATACAGAGTTGGCATTGGAACGGTACTGGATGTAAATACCGCAACTACAAACCTGAACAATATTCTGATAAATAAATCTAACCTGATATACGATTTTATTAATGCCCAAAAGACATTAGAGTATTACCAGGGCATTTTGAATTATTAACATTGCAGCATGTATCAAACTGATATTAAAGGAGAAATCTAAATTATATTTTTATGGCAGATATTAAACCCGTAGTTAAGAAAAAGAAAAAAAGTAAAAAGATCCTGTTATTTTCAATAATAGGTGTTGTACTGATACTTATCATTGTAGCCGTTGTTGTTTCAGGCAAAAAGGATAAGATAGTAACAGTACAATCTGAAAAAGTTATGAAGCGCAATATCACACAGGTAGTTTCAGGTACAGGTACTATCAACCCTGAAACAAAGGTCGATATTTCGGCTGAGATCAGTGGTGAAATAGTACAGCTTCCGTACAAAGAAGGTGATACCGTTAAAAAAGGCGATCTTCTTGTAAAAATTAAAGCTGAAACATACGGCGCTAGGATAAACCAGCAGCAAGCCGGAGTGCAATATTCACGTACACAGGTCGAGGTTGCTGAAAACAATCTGAAAAAAGCTGAGCTTGAGTTACAAAGAACAGAGCAGCTCTTCCAAAGCGGACTTGTATCACAATCAGATCTTGATAATGCAAGGATTGCTTACCAGGTTGCACAGTCAAACGTAAAAAGCTCTAATGCCAACGTAAGACAAAACCAGGCATTGCTTCAGCAAAGCTCACAGGACCTTTCAAAGGCAACAATACGTTCTAACATGGATGGTATTGTAACTAAACTTAATAATGAAATTGGTGAAAAAGTAGTAGGTACACAGCAAATGGCCGGAAGTGTTATCATGACTGTATCAGACCTCTCGACCATGGATGCTGAAATTGAAGTAAGTGAAACCGATATTACAAGTGTTAAGCTAGGCGATACAGCAGAAGTTGAAGTAGACGCATTCCCCGATAGAATTATAAAAGGGTTTGTGTATGAAATTTCAAACTCCGCTAAATCAAAAGGCACCGGTACACAGGAGCAGGTAATTAATTTTATTGTTAAGATAAGAATTATTGACCAGGACGTTCAGCTGAAACCCGGAATGTCATGCAACGCTGAAATAAAAGTGAATTCAAAACCGGATGTTATCGCTATTCCGATACAATGTGTTACTGCCCGTGAAGACGAAAAACAGGAAAACACAGAAAATGATGATGTCAAGCGTAAATCAGATGAAAACCTGAAGAAAAAAGAAAAACCAAAGGAAGTTGTATTCATTGTTGAAGAAGGCTCACCCACAAAAGTGAAAATGGTTCAGGTTAAAACAGGTATTTCAGATGATAAATATATTGAAGTTCTTGAAGGTTTACAGCCGGACCAGGTTATTGTGAAGGGTCCTTATAAAGCCATAAGTAAAGAGCTTGAAGAAGGAACGATCATAAAAGTTGATAACGAAATTAAGAAAAAGACTGATAAGGAAGAGTAATCCTCCGGAAGGAACAGCATCACAGTGGAAGAAATAATAAAAACCAAAGATATAGTTAAGCTCTACGTTATGGGTACCGAAGAGCTTTATGCTCTCAAAGGTGTATCTATGACAATTCATAAAAATGAATACGTCGCAATCATGGGTCCCTCGGGTTCAGGCAAGTCAACATTCATGAACATTATAGGATGCCTTGATACTCCTACATCAGGCTCGTATGACCTGAACGGGCAGAACGTAAGCGAAATGGATGATAATGAGCTTGCAACAGTGAGGAATAAGGAAATTGGATTCGTTTTCCAGACATTCAATCTCCTCCCCCGCTCAAA
>CAZQYL010000184.1:0-5411 GCA_964597425.1 uncultured Ignavibacteriales bacterium
ATTGAAGAAAAGATGAAAGAATTTGAAGAGAAGATAAGGAAACAGTATGAGCTTCAGGAAAAACTTGACGTTATCCATAAACGCCAGGGCACCGGAAAATATCATAATGGCAGTTTGAATTCGAACGCTGTTGATATTGACCTGAGCAAGGTTAAAAAAGCCGAAAATTCAGAAGTTAAAGTTACGGAAGAATTAGAAGCTTAAGAATTATATAAGTAATATTCAAATCAGCCGGTTAAGAAATTAACCGGCTTTTTTATTTGCTGAAATTGTATAATTCTACTTTAGTTGGTGCAAGGAAGTAAGTTGTTCTTTCGTTCATTTTGTACATTTTTCTAAGACTATCTATGTAATTGTGATATTGGGAAGTATCAACTGCGCTGTAATCAAGCACAACCCAGAATCTTTCGGGCTTTTGTGTTGAAATGGAATCCAGCACTTCATTCCAGCCGTATCGTACATAAACCGGATTTTGTAATTGTAAATTTTCCTGCTTTTTGTAGTAATTTATGACCCAGCCGTTGAAATGCGGTTCAACGTAGATCCTGTCACCTGGCTTATACTCAATATTGATCTTCTGTATCAACGACCTGTAATCATCATTTTTGAAACCAAATGAATAGTGAATAGTTACTCCGTAAATATTGACTGCAATAAGTAAACCAACTATTGCAGTTGTGAAATACTTATTGTTCCATTTCGTAAGTCCGTATACCACAAAGAATGAAATATATGGCACCAAAATGCTTAAATATCTGTAAAATTCAATCCTCTGCTTAAAAGATATCAATCCTGCAAGTATTAGCGGCACAAATAATACCAATAAAATCAATTTGGGGGAATCTTTTCCTGCATTTTTTCTGAAAAGTACTCCTGCTAATGAAATTACCAGCACAATTGCAGCGAAATATGTTATGTACTTTACAATTTCCAGGTTTGAATAGTAGTAATATAGTCCAAGGTTCAGGTCACGAATGTAATTTACATATTCATGCATAACCAGGCTTAAGGTTTGAGGTGAGCGCCATGACTGTCCCCTGCTGAAGTGTGTAATAAGCTCCGGTACCCATATTAGATACACCACTCCAATAGAAATTAATAAATATAAATATGCTATATATTGCTTTGAACTTCTTCGGTAAGTATAAATAATATATAATAGTTCAGCAGCCAGTATAAAGAAAGAAAAATAGTGTGTGTAAATTGCTGCGGTTGTAAATAGTACAAATGGTATTGCATACTTTTCTTTGAATATCCTGTGGTAGTCGTGGGGTTTATCCATCAATTTCAGCAAAAAGTAGACTGAACCTAGATTCAGGAACAGGTTCATTGCCGCCATACGGACTTCCTGCCCATAATACAGGTTCAGCGGTGAGACAGAATAGAGCAATATCACAAGCATAGCTTTAGAGGGCTCTAAATACCTTTTACTGATAGAATAGAGGAAGAATACGGATGAAGAAGTAAATAAAGCTGAGAGCAGGCGCATTGCTGCAACGGAATCACCAAATACAAAATTCCATATTTTTAGTGTAAAATAGAATAAAGGAGGGTGTATATCATTGGAAGTTCTGACAATGATCTCGTAGAATGAATCAAGGCTTAAGTGCCATGAAAATACTTCATCAAACCAGAGATTTTTTTGAGTTATAAACGCCATGCGAAGAGCAAGGCAAACAATAAACACCAGAAAAACCATGATTTTTTCTGTTTTTGGGGTCATTCACCTATAAATTGAAATACTACTTTGCGGGTGCGGGGTCTTTCATCAAAATCTATAAGAATTACCTGCTGCCATGTGCCCAGAAGAAGTTCACCATTTACAAAGGGAATGGTTTGTGAACAACCAAAAAGTGTAGAACGCAGGTGTGCATGCCCGTTATGGTCACCCCAGGTATTGTTGTGATGGTACTTCTTTCCTGCGGGTATGAATTTCTCAAGAATCTCCGGCAAATCCTTTTTTAATCCCGGTTCGTATTCAATTGTACTTATTGATGCAGTCGAGCCAACCACAAAAACTGTCACGTTTCCGTTTTTTAGCTTGGTTTTTTCAATTGAAGAATATAGTACTTCCGAGAGGTTTACGATATCACAATCCCCTTTTGTACTAAATGAATGATTTTCTGTTATGATCTTCATAAATCAATTATTTCGATGTGTCTTGATGATCAAGAATGATATTTATGCCTTCCAAAACAGTATTTATCTTATAAATATGTTTAAAATTCAACTTTTTTCTAAGAAACTTAGCCGAACCTCCTGTCACAATTACAGTTAATTTGCCCCTATATTGATTTTTGATGGCCTTAACCAATCCTTCAGTGGCATATTTCATATAGTTTACTAATCCTGATTGGATAGCTTCAAAGGTATTTTTGCCTAACAGCGGAGCTTTGGCAGTAAGTTTGCTAAACTCCAAAAGCGGGAGTTTACCGGTATTTGAATTTAGAGCTTTGGATGAAGTCATTATTCCCGGAGCAATTATACCGCCCACAAAATCACCGTTTTTCAATACCAAATCGTATGTGTTTGCTGTGCCAAGATCGATAACCAAAACGTTAGATTTTCCGTTAACCTTATCATATCCATATACTGCATTGCAGATTCTATCTGGTCCCAGTGAATGCGGTTTTTTGATTTTGATCTTAATAGGTAACTTACTTTCATTACTAATAATTAAAGGGGAAACCTTAAATTCTTTTCGAATAAGTAGCTGTATTGATCTCAGTGTATTTGGGGATACAGATGAAATGCCAATCTTGATTATCTCGAATTCTTCGCGGATCTTCTTTAAAGCTTCTGAAAGTGCGGCTACATCATATGAACTGCAATCTTGTGCATATATGTTCTTACTGCCTTTAAAGACAGCAAAATGAGTAAAACTATTTCCTATGTCTATTGCGAGATTCATATATTAATAAAAATGCCTGTGCAGTAACAGGCATTTGGGTAAAATTATCCGATTTTGTTCAAAAGATTATCTGCTTAATTCAAGCTTTTTTATCTCATCACGCAATGAAGCGGCTTTTTCATAATCTTCACTATCTATAGCAGTTTTCAGGTCTGTTTGCAGTTTATTTAACTTTCTGGTATATGGGTCAGATGCTTTTTCTTTCAATTCACCTGCTTCGGCTTCTTTAAACAGGTCATCTCCCAATCCTTCTTCATCGCCTTCTTTATCGGGCAAAAATGCCACTTCATTCATTACATCTTCATTAACATATATGGGCACGGCGAATTTCAGTGCCAATGCAATCGCATCCGAGGGTCTGGAATCAACCTCATCAACACTGCCAACATCCATTTTTATCTTGGCAAAGAATGTGCCATCTCTAAGCTCGTTTATGTAAACATATGATATGGAAAATCCCAGCTGCTCAATGATATTTTTTAAAAGGTCATGAGTAAGCGGTCTGGGTGGCTTAATTCCTTCAAGCTCAAGGGCAATATGCTGAGCTTCAAAGCTGCCTATAATAATAGGCAGGCGTCTCTCGCCGCCAATTTCCTTCAGTATCAGTGCATAACCGCCTCCGCCGGGTGCCGGCGTTGGTGAAAGTCCTAATATATCAACCTGAATTTTATCGTTATCCATCAAATTTTGATATTTTCAATTCTTAGTTTGAGAGTACTTTTTTGAACTCTTCTGTTAAAGCAGGCATAATTTCCAGTGCATCTGCAACAATACCGTAATCAGCAATCTGGAAAATTGGCGCATCTTTATCTTTGTTTATTGCAACAATACATTTTGATGAAGACATGCCTGCCAAATGCTGAATCGCACCGCTGATGCCTACTGCAATATAAAGACTTGGAGATACAGTCTTGCCTGTTTGTCCAACCTGATCTGAGTGAGGTCTCCAGCCTGCATCAACAATAGCCCTGGAAGCACCTGCTGCTCCCCCAAGAACTTTTGCAAGATCTTCAACAAGATAAAAGTTTTCTGGTCCTTTTAGTCCCCTGCCGCCTGAAACAACAACATCAGCTTCAGTTACGTCAAGTTTTTCATTGCTTACCACAACTTCTTTTACCTGTACTGCAAAATCAGTCTCGCTTAATGAAATATCTACTTTTTCAGTTTCAGCTGTTACTCCATCAATCTTTACTGCCTTAAAAACATTCGGCCTGAGCGTAAATATCTTTACTGGTGAAGTAACTTTCACATCAATGAATGCTTTACCTGCATAAACAGGTCTTGTGGCTGTAATGTTTCCGCCTTCTGCTTTGATTTCAGTGCAATCAGCTACAAGTCCGGCTTCCAGCTTTGCTGAAACCCTTGGTGAAATATCTTTGCCCATTGCTGATGCTGAAAGTATAATTATATCAGCACCCCTTAGTTTGGCAGTCTCAGCCAATATTTTAGAATAAGCAGTTGTGGAGTAATTTTCAAGTTTTGCATCCTCTGATACAACTACTTTCTTGATTCCATACGCACCAAGCTCACCAGCAATTGATGAAACATTATTGCCTATAAGCAAAACTTCAATATCAGCCCCAATATCATTTGCAAGTTTTAAGGCTGTTGATGCGGTTTCAAACCCGGAATTCTTGATCTTATTTTCGCGTGATTCAACAAATGCCAGTATTTTGCTCATTATATAACCTTCGCTTCCTCTCTTAACAATTTTACAAGTTCAGGTACTGCAGAAACATCTGTTCCAACGATCTTACCCTTTGGTTTTGATTTAGGCATCTTCATGCCGGTAATTTCAGTCTTATTTTCAGTGTAAGTAGGCTGTCTTTCTTCAATTGCCCTTGATTTGGCTGCCATAATGCCTTTAAGATTTGGGTATCTCGGATTGTTAAGTCCGCGCTGTGCGCTTATTGCAACAGGTAATGATGCTTCTACTATTTCCTTGCCGCCTTCAATTTCGCGTTCACACGTAACTTTATTGCCTTCAACAGATAAGGAAACAACAACACTGATGGAAGGAATACCCAGCATTTCTGCTGTGATATTTCCTACCTGCATATCATCATAGTCAATTGATTGTTTGCCAAATAGAACTACATCGGCGTTTAGATCTTTCAACACATCAGCAAGATTCCTTGCTACAGCGTAAGAATCCATTTCGGCATCAGATTTAACTAAAATGCCCTTTTCAATACCCATTGCATAAGCTTTTTTAATAGCTTCTTTGTTGCTATCCTTGCCTACGGAAATAACTACAGTCTCTCCGCCGTTATTTTCTTTTAGCTGCAAAGCCGCCTCTACTGCAAATTCATCGTATGGATTAATAATGTATGTTACACCTGCAGGGTCAATTGTTTTTCCGTCAGGTCCAACCTTAACCTTTGTGGTCGTATCCGGCACCTGAGAAACACAAACTGCTATCTTCATTGTATTACCTTCCTCTTAAGTATGGAAATTTTTGCTAATATTTACAAAATTAACGAATTTTTGATAAATTTTC
>CAZQYL010000185.1:0-5394 GCA_964597425.1 uncultured Ignavibacteriales bacterium
GGCTCCGATCCAATAACTGTTTTCATTTCTTAGAAGGAGTTTGTTATGATTTCAAAACAGAGATTCATATCAACAATTTTCCTGCTTATTGTCTTTTGTGTACCCTCGTTCTCCCAGCAATATGTATTACTGGGGTGGAATGACCTGGGTATGCATTGCTCAAACAAAGATTTTTCAAAAATGGCTGTTCTGCCGCCATATAATAATGTCTTCGCCCAGCTTATTAAAAAACAGCCTGGTCAGTCACCGCAGATCGTAAATACCGGGTTCACAATTGAGTATTCAATACCGGGTAATACTTATTCGGTTGGTAAGACAAATTTCTGGACTTATGCGCAAGTGTTGTTCGGCCTGCCAAATCCGTTACCCAATAATATTGGATTAACAGGAAAAGGCTTAACCGGAAATATGGACCTTCAATCAAATTTCTTTAAGGTAATTGGAGTACCAAATACTCCGTTTGCGGATAATGACCTGAATAACGAAAAACCATTCCAGACATTTCACCTGATAGCAAAACTTACAGGTAACGTTGTTGCTACAACTGATAATGTTATTCCGGTAAGTAATGAAATAGGCTGTGTGCAAAGCGGATGCCACACTTCTGAACAATCCATAAAAGATAACCACGAAAATGTCCCGGGATTCAGACAGAATAGTCCTGAACTTTGTGCAAGATGCCATGCTTCAAATGCACTTGGTACAACCGGTGACCCGGAGGCAAAATCATTTTCTTTCAGGATACATGATAAACATAAATTCATTCAGCCGACCAACAGTATAAATACCTGTTATAAATGCCATCCCGGACCCAATACTCAATGTTTCAGGGATGTCATGCGTTCAGGTGATATGACCTGTCAGGATTGTCACGGAACGATGTCTAATATTGCCAATACAATTGAAAGCGGCAGGAGACCCTGGCTTGATGAACCTAAATGCGGAAGTACAAGCTGCCATGGCAGTAATTACTCAGAAGAGCCAAATAGGCTGTACAGGGAATCCAAAGGTCATGCAGGACTGCTTTGCTCATCATGCCACGGAAGCCCGCATGCAATATATCCAACTACCCAGCCGAATGATAATTTGCAAAGCATAAGAGTTCAGGGGCATGCCGGTGTTATTGATGATTGTATGGTTTGCCATACTGTTCCTCCAACCGGCCCGGGTCCGCATGGGATAACATATATCGGCATAATTAAACTTAACGAAGAAATTCCGGTTTCATATAATCTTTACCAGAATTATCCTAATCCGTTCAATCCTGTTACGGTGATCAAATTCGATATCTCCAGGAGTTCATTTGTAAACCTCAAAGTATTTGATGCAATCGGAAGAGAAGTTGAGGAACTGGTAAAAGGAGAAGTTGAACCCGGTTCATACAGCGTTGAGTGGAATGCTGAAAAGTATAATTCAGGTATATACTTTTACATGCTTAAAACTGATAAATTCACACAGAGCAGAAAGATGATAGTTATAAAGTAAGCTCACAACAATTGTTTGTAAAAGAAAAAGGGAGCAATTGCTCCCTTTTTGATTTCTAAAATATCAAATCATTTTAATCTTTCAATAATGACCTTGAAATAACTACTTTCTGAATTTCAGAAGTACCCTCATAAATTTCAGTTATCTTTCCGTCTCTTAAATACCGTTCAACAAGATACTCTCTTACATAACCATAACCGCCATGTATCTGTATTGCCTCAAGCGCATTATTAACCGCAGTTTTACTTGCAAGTAATTTGCCCATTGCTGCTTCTTTTGCGTAGGGCAGCCCCTGGTCTTTATTCCACGCAGCATGCAGAACGAGGTTTCTAGCTGCTTCAACATTGGTTGCCATATCAGCTAATTTGAACTGAATAGCCTGTAGGTCAGATATTGGCTTGCCGAATGCTTTTCTTGTCTTCGCGTACTTCGTCGCTGCTTCAAGTGAAGCCTGTGCAATACCTAATGCCTGCGCAGCTATACCGATCCTGCCGCCATTTAATGTTTCCATGGCGATCTTAAAGCCAAGTCCTTCACTGCCCAAAAGCTGATCTTTATGCACTCTGCAATTGTTAAAACTTACAGTGCAGGTATCACTGCTTCTGATGCCAAGTTTATCCTCTTTTAAACCGGTTTCAAGACCTTCTGCATCTTTATCAATTAAGAATGTTGAAATGCCTTTATGTCCCTTGGCTTTATCTGTCATAGCCTGGACAAAATAAATATCAGCGTTCTTTCCGTTGGTTATCCAGTTCTTGATACCGTTGAGAATATAATAGTCTCCGTCCTTAACAGCTTCTGTCTTCTGCTGGGTTGCGTCACTTCCTGCTTCAGGCTCTGACAGGCAGAAACACCCGAGCTTTTCGCCGGAGGCAAGCGGTTTCAGGAATCTCTCTTTCTGGGCATCGGTACCCCACTGGTTAATGCCGTAGCAGACAAGTGAGTTGTTTACCGACATTATTACGCCAACAGATGCATCTACTTTGGATATTTCTTCCATTGCAAGTACATAACTGACAGCGTCAAAGCCGGCGCCGCCCCATTCAGGCGGAACCATCATGCCCATAAATCCGAATTCGCCAAGTTTCTTTATTATTTCAAAAGGGAATTCAGCCTTAATATCTCTTTCAACTGATGTAGGCGCTATTTCGTTCTGAGCGAAATCCCTGGCAGTATCTCTTATTGCTATTTGTTCTTCTGTAAAATTGAAATCCATTGTAGTATTAGTTTAATTGATTTATTTCTTTGTATAATCGTAAAATCCTTTGCCTGATTTTCTGCCTAAATATCCGGCCGCTACCATTTTTTTAAGCAGGGGACACGGGCGGTACTTTGAGTCACCCAGGCCGTTATGCAGTACTTCCATGATGGAAAGACATACGTCCAGGCCAATAAAATCAGCAAGTGTAAGCGGACCCATAGGGTGCGCCATTCCAAGCTTCATTACATTATCAATTGCCTCCGGTGTTGCAACACCTTCCATTACACAGTACATTGCTTCGTTCAGCATAGGAAGAAGTATCCTGTTTGAAATAAAGCCGGGGTAGTCGTTTACTTCGACAGGGACTTTATCTATCTTTTCGGCTAGTTCTTTAATTATGCCATAAGTTTCATTACTTGTTGCAAGTCCCCGGATAACCTCGATCAATTTCATTACAGGTACCGGATTCATAAAGTGCATTCCAATAACTTTATCGGGTCTTTTTGTGAAAGCTGCTATTTCTGTGATAGAAATTGATGATGTGTTGCTTGCAAGTATTGCATCAGCTTTGCAGTTTTCATCAAGCGTTTTAAAAATGCTCTTTTTGATCTCAAAGTTCTCTGTGGCGGCTTCAATCACAAGTTCAGAATCCTTGGCATCAGTTAAGCTTGTTGAAGTCTTTATGTTAGCAAGGGCTGTATCCATCTTTTCCTTTGTGATAGCTTCTTTTTTCAGCTGGCGCTCAAGATTTCCTGTTATTGTCTTAATTGATCTCTCAAGGAATTCTTCTTTGATATCAATTAAAGTTACTTTGTAGCCGTACAAGGCAAATACGTGGGCAATTCCATTGCCCATTGTTCCTGAACCTATGACCGAAATATTCTGAATGTTCATTAGTTTTATTAATTTTTAGTTTAATGAAAAATAACTGAAAAATCTCCTTGCAAAATCTTTCAGCCTGAAATCCTTTTCAAACTGATATGTTTCGTCAGCATACTGAATTGAAATTGTGAACATGTATCCCTGGTTTGCTTTCTCCGAATAGACCGCCAGATCAAATCTGCTTTGTTCAAGGTCTTTTGATTTTCTGAAAAACCGGGTATTTATAAGGTATGCCTTATGCTCTGAAGCCAAAGTGAATTCTTCACTTTCGAAATAGAAATTATCTTTAAAAACCCTGTCCTTATTCTTTGAGTATCCGTTTTCTATATCTTTTTTTGCTTCTTCAAGTGACTTTTCATCAGTCTTAACAAGACACAAAATTACTATGACAGGATTAGCGCCATTATGCATTAACGGAAATGCAAGACCGCTGGCTTCATAATAGTGCAGCATACCGTACATACTCATATCCAGATCTCTCCATTTAACTGGAACATAAAAGGAATAGTTCTCGCCTTCCACTTTTTTCATATCGCTCCAGATAGTAGTATCAGTCTGGGAATATAATGACCCGGAAGTCAGCAGGAAAAGAACCAGGATAAATTTGAGATGCATTAGATCTTTTCTATTATCATTGCAGTTGCTTCGCCGCCGCCATTGCAGAGTGTAACAAGACCGTAGCGTTTATCAAGTCTGTGAAGATTATACATCAGTGTGATGAGCAATCTTGCACCGGATGCGCCAATAGGGTGACCGATAGCAATTGCTCCGCCTGTTACATTAACTTTTTCGGGGTTAATACCGGCTATTTGGTTAACTGCGCAGCTTACAACTGCGAATGCTTCGTTGATCTCAAACAGGTCGATATCATCCTTTGAGAGACCGGCTTTTTTGCAGACCTTATCAATTACGTAACCGGGTGCTGTAGTAAACCAATCAGGTGCATGAGAAAATGTGGTTTGTACCACTATTCTTGCCATTGGTTTTGCACCGCTTTTTTCAGCCTGTTCCTTTGACATAAGAACAACTGCTCCGGCACCATCATTTATATTTGATGCGTTGAATGCTGTAATTGTACCTTCTTTGGTGAATACAGGTTTAAGTGAAAATGCTTTATCGAAATTCACTTTCCCCGGGTCTTCGTCAGTATCAAACAAAGTAACATTGCCTTTTCTATCTTTCAACTCTACGGGAACGATTGCATCTTTAAAGTATCCGTTCTTTATTGCATCAAGCGCTTTTTCATAAGAACCTTTCGAAAATTCATCCTGGGTTTCACGGGAGATCTTATATTCAGCGGCGCAAAGCTCGCCAAGCATACCCATATGTTTGTTGCCGTATGGATCCCACAAACCATCATGTATCATCAGGTCAAATATTTCTCCGTTACCCATTCTGTAGCCGTTGCGGGCTTTTTTGAGGATGTATGGAGCATTTGTCATGGATTCCATTCCGCCGGCAACAACTATCTCAGCATCACCGGCTTTGATAGCCTGTTCGCCAAGCATCACGGATTTTAAACCGGAACCGCATACCTTGTTGATAGTAGTTGCTGAAACTGAAACGGGGATTCCTGCTGCTATTGCAGCCTGCCTTGCAGGTGCCTGTCCAAGTCCGCCCTGCAGAACATTACCCATTAACACTTCATCAATCTCTTCAGGTTTAATGCCTGCTCTTTTTACTGCTTCTTTAATTGCAAATGAACCTATTTGCGGAGCTGAAAAACCGCTTAAACTTCCGTTAAATGCTCCAACAGCAGTCCGGGCTGCTGATACTATTACTACTTCCTTCATTTTATGATTACCTTACTTGATTTATTTGTTGAT
>CAZQYL010000186.1:0-2501 GCA_964597425.1 uncultured Ignavibacteriales bacterium
TCAAGGAAGTTCTCTTTTGATTTTACAGCATCAAGCTGTGAATTTAGATCTGCCATTTTGTTATTATTTGAATTATTAAATTATTAATGAACAAAAATACAATTTCCGCAGGTCAAATCAAATAGATTTTAAGCTTTTTTAAGCAAAATTTAACATTGAATTTTGTGAAAACTAAATGCAATTTAGAAACAATTGCTAATCAAAAACCCCGAAAATTATGCTGAAATTATATAAAATTTTACCGTTTCTATTTCTGTTAATTTCTGGTATCCATTCTCAACCAAAACAATTAAACAATTTTATCCAGATCTTAGATGCCCTGAAGAGCGGTTACCGTGTAAATGCTGTCATTCATTATAAGGATTGCCTGCTTGTTTCTGATGGTGATACTGCCAAAGCTCCCGATGCAATCGGCGGAATGGATATTCTGCCATATGAGTATTTTGCAGCCGGTGTTATAGGCAAAAATATTGCTTTCATCTCAACATCAGAAACTGTAATGATCTATCTGAAAGGATTTGGAGGATACCTTTACAATTACGTAAAACTTCGTGTTTACGAAGACAATAAAGTCGAAGTTACTGCGAGGTATCTTACTATAGATAAACAGGAAGTGAAAATGGATGAAACATTCTACGGTGAAATTAACGATGGCGTAAACGGAAAAGCAGTATATTTTTACTCGGATTAAAGATTGAGTAAATACTACTTAAAATATTAATGTATAAAATAATTACTGTAATACTATTGTTTCTTGCTGCTGCAGTTAATTCCCAGATTAATGATCAGCGGACCGGTACATATAAAAATATTCCTGATGAAGTAAAATCCCGGAATTCCTTTGAACGTGAGAGATGGTTCTATGAGCAAAGAATATACCCCAATTCAAATTTCCCTGTAAACGCTTACCAAAACGCTGTTATCCAAAAAATGAACCTGCTCAATACTGCGGGGTATTATGACCGTATTGATGAGTGGGTAAGCATTGGTCCAACACCGGCTGTGAATATTTATTATGGTAATGTCTCATCGCGTATTGTTTCCGTAAAGTATCATCCTTCGAATCCTGATATAATATACATAGCGGCTGCTTATGGGGGTGTGTGGAAATCAACTAACGCCGGGCTTAACTGGTTACCTAAAACTGATTTCGAAGTCACTCTTTCATCAGGTGCCCTTGTAATTGATAAGACCGATCCTGAAATTATTTATTACGGAACCGGCGAAGCTACGTATTTTACATACTCGTATTCAGGAAGCGGTTTGCTTAAATCAACAAACGGGGGAAATAACTGGACCAACTATACATCAGGGCTGCCGGCTAACACATATTTTTCGAGATTAGTAATTGACCCAAATCACAATAACATCCTTTTTGCCGCAATGGGAAATGCAGGCTTATATAAAAGCACAGATGCAGGCGTTTCATGGTCTCTGTCAATAAGCGGCAGATGCGATGATGTACTCTTTTCTCCCAATGGCGCGAAGGTTTATTGTATAGGGCAGGGGAGCGGTTATAGAATCTCTCTTGATAGCGGAAATACATTCAATGCATACACTCCTTTCACGCTTGGAACGCGTAATCATGTTGCATTGTGCAATGCCGTACCCGAAATTATGTATGCAGTTTCTTACCAGGGCACAACGGCAAGTGTGTATAAGTCAACAAACGGGGGCATGAATTATAATTTACTGCAGAATAATTTTACAGGCGCTAATCAGGGGTGGTATGATCTTTATGTTCACGTAAATCCAGTCAATCCAAACATAGTGTACCTGGGATTAATTGATCTATGGAGAACAACAAATGGCACTACCTTCACTAAAATAACCAATACTTCTGCCGGACCCGTTCATGTTGATCATCATAACATGGAATTTAATCCGCTGAATCCCGCGCAGATTATTGTTGCTACAGATGGTGGTGCATATTCCTCATCAAATGCGGGTAACAATTGGGTAAACATTAACACAGATCTCAACTTAACACAGTTCTACAGAGTTGCCTCAAATCCCTCAAACGGACTGCATATGGTGGGGGGCACACAGGATAACGGCATTCAGCAAACAACAGGCTCGCAAATTTGGGATGTGTTAATTTTTGGAGGTGATGGGGGTGACGCGTGTTTCCAGAATGTAAATACAAACTACATACTTGCAGAAAACCAGTTTAACCGTATAAAACGCTCAACTGATAACGGGCTTAACTGGGCGATTGATACTACTGGACTCTTCGGCAGGGCAGCATGGATTGCTCCGATAATAAGTCACCCTGATTCCGCCGGGATATTTTACACTGCCCGTGAAAGGGTATTTAAATCAACTGATAACGGCGATAACTGGTTTGCATATTCAGCCGGAACGGCAGGGATACTTTCTCAGCTTGCAATATCTAAAAGTGATCCCAAATATATCTATACTGTTTCGAACAGTATAGTATTTCTCTCAAGTGATGGCGGCGCAACATTTGAATACAGAATTGATGGTCTGCCAATTAAAAC
>CAZQYL010000186.1:2601-3665 GCA_964597425.1 uncultured Ignavibacteriales bacterium
ATAGCTCAAATACTATATTTTTGTGGAACTTGTATCCTAAATTTTCGTTATATTTGATAAGAATATATGCGGAAATTACTAAAAAATATTGCCAAACCCACTCTTTCTGTGCTCATTGCCTGCTCGGTTTTAATGCTGAACTGGGGTACATTCCGCCAGTGTTCTGAAGGCAGTATGGAAGATGATTGCTGCCATATTACCAAAACGGTTAAACAATGCTGTATAAAACATCTCAAACTTACACTTAATGAAAGAATTTCCGGTCACTGCGGCTGCACTGTGAATGAAACACAGCAAACCGCTGATCTTTACCACGATCTTAAGAACTCAAACTCAAATTTAGCTTCCAGAACAATTCAATATAGTTCACCTGCTGAAACAGGATTTCATCCTGAATTGATAGGTAACTTTACACGGAATTATTCACCACCCCGTAAGTATTCAGATGATACTTATCTGTCAAACTCAATTCTCAGGATTTAAACTCAAGCTGTTTCAAACTGCACTTTTTTGAAATAACTTATTGTTTAAACTAAATCAATTTTATAAAAATGAAAACCAAATTATTTTTAGCTTCATTATTTATTGCATTATTTGCTTTAACAGTTACCAGCACATACAGCCAGGATAAAGAATGCTGTAAAGATAAATCATCAAATCATTGCGGCGATATGAAATCAGGCAATGAAATGAAATCAGAAAACGGCAAATGCTGCGATAAGCACGGCAATGCCGGTGGTGATTCAACCGTATCAACCGGTATGACATGCCCCGTATCAGGTGAAGCTATCGGCGAAGGCCAGGGAGTTAAATTCAGTTACTACGGTAAAGAATACACTTTCTGCTGCGATGGCTGTGTTGCAAAGTTCAAAAAAGAACCAATGAACTACATCAAAGAAGAAATGACATGCCCGGTTATGGGAGAGACAGTAGTAAAAGACGTATTTGTAATGCATGAAGGTACAAAGTATTATCTTTGCTGCAAATCATGCGTAAAGAAGTTTGAGAATGACCCCGACAAATACAAAAACGGTCCAAAAAACTAAAACATAAAAATAGCAGTT
>CAZQYL010000186.1:3765-5381 GCA_964597425.1 uncultured Ignavibacteriales bacterium
AAAATCCCGCTCAAAAAGCGGGATTTTTTTGTTATCTAAAATCCGACGATAAAAGGTTACTTCAAAATTTATCATTTATAGTTATATTGTAGAAATAATAGGAGGATAACTTTATGAATTACTCCAAATATACAATACTGTTTTTATTCCTTTCGCTAACTTTAAAACTTTTTTCACAGGTAAACCAGCAATGGGTTAACACATACACAACTCCTGGAAATAATTCCGATAGGGTTTCTGCAATTACAGTTGATGTATCCGGTAATGTTTTAGTTACCGGTTCATGTTTTGAAACTGCATCCAGAAATGATTGTAACACAATAAAATATTCACCTGAAGGACAGCTGTTGTGGGTACAAAGATATAACGGCCCGGTAAACATGGATGATATTGGTACTGATATCATTACAGATAATGCAGGTAATGTCTATGTAACAGGATACAGCCAGGGTGCCGGTACAGAAATGGATTGTTTCATCGTAAAATATGATAGCTCAGGAGTACAAAAATGGTCCCAACGATATGATGCCGCCGGTAAAAGAGACCAGGCTTTTTCTATTTGTATTGATAATATGGCTAACATATTCATTACAGGAGAAAGTGTATTCGCAGGCATCAATGAAGATATTATAACAATTAAATATGATTCAGCAGGAAACCAAATATGGATGCAGAGTTATAACGGACCGGGTAACAGTTATGATGTTGGGAAAAAAATCAAAACTGATGATTCCGGTAATGTATATGTAGCTGCTTACAGTGTCGGTATAGGTACATCTGATGATTTCGCAACAATAAAATACGATAATTCCGGTATTATAAAGTGGATAAACAGGTATGATAATGGCGGCAAAATGGATAGACCTGCTTCAATTGCTGTAAATGGTTCAGGATGTCTATATGTTATTGGAACAAGTAACAGTACAATTAATAATATGGATGGGATAATTATCAAATACGGCATTAATGGTAATGAAGAATGGGTCAAATTGTTTAACGGACCTGATAATCTTAATGATCATTTGAACGCAATTGATCTTGATAATTCCGGTTATCTGTATATTACAGGTTCTGCAAATACTTACTCTTCACGTTATAACTTTGCAACTATGAAATATGACCCAAGCGGAACGCAGCTGTGGGTAAAATATTACAACGGACCAAGCAACAATGAAGATGCATCATATGATATAAAAGTTGATAACAGCGGAAATTGTTATGTAACAGGTACAAGCATGGATACAATTGCATACTGGGCCGGTATCAGAAGCCTGACAATGAAGTATGATAACTCGGGAAACCGTATTTGGGTACAAAGATTTACTCCCGCTCAGGGTGTTTCCGGCACAAACGATCTGGCTCTTGATGATTTTGGTAATATTTATGTTGCGGGACACAGCTCAGGAGCTTCAACAAATGATGATTATTTGACAATAAAATATTCACAGTATTTAATTGGCATACAGCCGGTTATAAATCAGTTTCCCGGTGAATTTTCGCTTTCCCAAAACTATCCAAACCCATTCAACCCAACAACAACTATTAGTTTTTCAATTCCCGCTACTTCATCAGCAGCACAGACATTCCTCACTGTTTATGATGTAATGGGTAGGGAA
>CAZQYL010000187.1:0-5367 GCA_964597425.1 uncultured Ignavibacteriales bacterium
CCCTAAGGAGGCAGAAAATGAAAGCAGCAAAAGCTTTTACCTTGTCATTTCTTCTTTTTACATCACTTCTATTTTCACAATCAAATACATTTAAGTTAGGTTTCACAGGGGCATATCCAAACAAATATAATTACCCTGTATTTTCTACAATTGATTGGGATTATTATGCAGAATTTAAGATGAATACATGGCAGGGTTGGTGGATTGGTGATGCTGATACAGGCCTTATATTCACATTAGCCGATAAACATATTGATGGCTACTTTCAGCCTGATACCCTAAGGTGGGCAGGTTATGGAAGGGTGCAGGTTAATGAAGCAGAAGAAACAACCGAAAGGTTCAGTTATAACAGGCACAGGTGCGGTTCAAATTACAAAGATGAAACCCAGTTTGGATATGGTCAGTGGGTAAGGTATTTTAACAAAAACTCTCTTTGCAATGAAGAACAGGCTCCTGCAGGTCTGGTGCTTTGGGATGTTAAAGAAAATGGTTTCCAGTCGTTTTCAGGAGTTCCCAATGATCCTATTTACCAGGTGCATTTTCCGGGAGATGGCGCAAGTGATCCCGGGTATCTTAACAGGTATTACGTGAAGCCAAGAATGAGAATTAGTACAACTGACGCTTTTGGCACTTCTGAAGATGTAGTGAAACTTATTGTACGCAATTATGAGAATAATATTATTAAAGAGTTTATCCTAACAACAGAAAACTTTAGAGTAGGAAATATTCTAACATATGATGGTCGTTATTTAGAAGATTATTTAGGTATTGACATGAGTGTTGCAGGTGATAGTTTAAATACAGGCCGAGGACCTAACGACCCTGCTCATTTAAGCACCTGCCATGTAGATTACCAGATATACTGGTACGGCACAGTAAGCGTATATATAGATTATGTAAAAGTAATGGATGAAGCTGCAGAACAACTTTTGAATAACCAGGATATGCGTTTTGCTCTCAGTAGGAAAATAGGACGCTTACAAACCCATGAAAACACATACGGTGAAGTAGTAAAGGGTTTTTACATGGAAGAAATTGACTACAGCAATCTTGCATGCCTAAAAATGCTTAATGATTCGCTTCCCGTTTGGTCGGGTAATGATCCCCGGTATAAAATGATTGGTTTAATCAACCCGGGCAGTTACCAGGCGCATTTGCACAGTAATTGGTATGAACCTGCTTACCGCGAGTATATAGATTCGGTAAAGCCGCCTGTATTTATGACAGTCCGTTACAGTTTCACAGGAAATGTAGATGCCGACCATCCTGATTGGAGAAATATCCTGCCAAATAACGTTAGCTATTCTGTACCCGCTCATTACCCTGCGCAGCTTAGAAGTGATATAGATATCCTTTACGGCTCAACGGGTACTGACTATGTTACTCCGCCGAACTATAATAATTATCTTCAGAACGCTGTAACTCCCGGAACATTGGATCATTTTTCCGGCGATATGGCAACTTTTAATACAATAAGCAAACAAAAGAATATTAACTGGATATCTGTTCCCCAGGTTATATTCTGGCACATGAAGACATCCGATTTCTGGATGAGAGAGCCGTTAAACAGCGAGCTTGGTGCAACTATCGGGATTGCGTTATGCAACGGGGCAAAGGGTATTATGCCCTATGCGTATGAAAGCGGTTACTGGGATGGACCTATTCCTTATGTAATGGGCGGCAACTCTAAAATGTATTCAGATGATAACAATGCAAGCTTCAATTACAATGTTTCAATGGGCGTAAGCGAATTAGGAACCGGTTCTAACTGGGGTAATGATAAAAGAACATCTAACTTCTACGGGGAAAATAAATGGCAGTACCTTGTTGATTTGTACGGTAAAATGAAAACATGGGGTCCGATACTTTACAACTCAACTAACACTTCAGGTTTTTCAGTATCTACCAGAGGAGTAGGGGATAAATATATTTCCGATATCATTAGTATTAACCCTCATTTAGCCGGACCGAACAATTGCCTGAATGATAATGGACTTTCGCAGCAGTATGCTGATTTTGTTGAGTGTCCTGATGAACGCTTCTGGGAACTGGGTTTTTTTGACGATATCGGTTCTGCAAAATATTTTATGGCTGTAAACCGCAGGTGTGTGCCTGCAACACCTAATTCCAACCCGCCGGTTTTGGGAGATGACAGGGTATTGAGGGTAAAGTTCAATATTACTTCAGGTCCGGTAAACTGGCAGATATCGGAAGTAGGTGGTTCAACGCGGCCGAAAGTATTCAGCAGAAGTTACCAGGGATATGTTGATCTTGGAGTTTCTTCAAATAGCGGTATGGGCTGGTTTATACCGGGAGAAGCTAAGCTGTTCAAAATTGAACCTGTACTCAGAAAAGGCGGCGAGCTTGTTGCTGATGAAGTAATTTCCGGTGAATCCTTCACCTGTGAAGCGCCCGTTTACAATAACGGTTTTAATATTACAATCGGCGCAAACACGACAATACATTTCAATGATAGCTCAAAATTTGTTATGACTGGTGGTGTTTTTACAGTGGGTGACCAGAACACATCAGCTCCGCAAAACATAACAAGCGATGCAGTTCCGGGCGGTTCGTGGCGCGGTCATAGTTTTACCAATTGCGAAGTAAAGATTTACGGGGCTACTTTCAACGGACTAGCAAACGATACCACATACGCGGTAAATATTATTGATTGTCCCGTTGTTGATATACGGAACTGTACATTCAATACAAACAGTTCATTAAAAGGCGGAGTGAACGCAATTTGTTTTAATAATCCGTTCATTGCGATAAACAACATATACATAGGCAGTAATACGTTTAATTCTGCAGGCTCAACCATACCAACGGTAAATGTATCATCATATGCAGGTGTAACGACTCCGTTAATAATAGAAAATAACACATTTAATGAGGGTAACACAGCGGTATTTTTAAGCGGTGTTATCGGCGGAGCTATAAAAGGCAACACGATAACTGATAATTACATTGGAATAAACGCATTAACATCTTCAATTGATGTAGTTCAAAATACAATATCATCAACCGTAAACGGTTCTATGGGCATATTTGCCGCAGGCGGAAGTGAGCTTAAACTCAACAGTTCTGGCGCATTTACGCTTGGGGGATTGAACATTATCTCAAACGAAGGTACCGGCACAAATAACATAAATGTTGATGGTTCATACTTTTTACTTGAGGGTGGCGAGAATATCTTCAATATTGCAAGTGACCAGAGTTCATACCATTTATATGGTTACTTCCCGATGTTCACGGCAGTCACAACCGAGGAAACCAATAACTGCTTTAAGGTGGATGATTCTCCCGTTGATCCGCCGGTAAACATGGTAACCTCAGGATACCAGGGTACACAGATAACATTTAACTTTAATCCATACCTAAGCGGTTGTGAAATACCGGATGGCGGTGACGGGCTGGCTATAGATCTTGGTGATGGCATTTATGACACAATATACACAGGCGGTTCCGGTTCAGGTGGAAGTCAGAGTTCCGTAGCGTCCGTTCGCCGAACGGACAAACAGGTTTATGTTGCCTCAATAGCCAAGACGATGTACGATTCCATAAGCGTACTAATCCGTTACCGCAATTACACGCAGGCAAAAACCAAATGTCTTGATCTTATCAACACATATCCCGATAGCATTCAGAGCATATTTGCCGTATCAAAACTCTTCTTAGCAACCGTGGCAAGTGATACATCATATAATGCGGCAAATAATCTTAAGGTATTCTACGAAAACCTGATATTGAACCATCCGGGCAACACATCGCTTGTAAAGCGCGCTAATTATTATATATTAAAATGTAAAGTAAGGATACATGAATACTCACAGGCATTGGCGGGATTTCAGCAGATAATAAACCAGAGCCCCTACAGCTACGAAGGACTTATCGCAAGATGGGATTACATGGCAACTTCATTGCTGATTCAGGGTCAGGGCGGAGGTTACAGCTCAATTGACAATAATTCTGATGAATTTGAGGTAGGTCAAAGGCATGCCTTTGACTATAGCGATATAGACGGAAATGATGACGACAAAAAACCCTTCACCAAAGAGCAAAGGCAGGATATACGTAAATCAATAAATACTGCAATAGAAATATCAAAGAATGATGATGAAACGAAGATAAAGAAGCTTGAAGAGAAATCAGAGCTTGGTGATGTGAATGCATCAAAAGAGCTTACTCAGATGAAATCATTAAAACAGGTGGTAAAGACAGAAAAGCCAAAAAGTATAATTGAACATGTAAGGATAGTATCAGAAGATATCCGCAAGGTATTTGGAACTAACACAAGCAGTAAAGGCAATGAACCTAAGAATATTCCATTGGTATTCAGGATATCACAGAATTATCCCAATCCGTTCAATCCCGTAACAAAAATAAACTATGATCTGCCGAAAGATTCAAAGGTGAAGATAGTAATTTATGATATTCTGGGCAGAGAAGTAAAACGGTTAGTGAACAATGAACTTAAGACCGCAGGTTCGTACATTGTGGATTTTAACGCATCGAACTATGCATCAGGTGTTTATTTCTACCGAATTGAAGCCGAAGAACCCAATGGGATTAAATTTGTTGACAGCAAAAAAATGGTATTGGTGAAGTAATGTTTTTTTTACTCATCCGATGACTTAAAGTCATCGGATGAGTTTTTTACTTTATACCCTTGCATTTTCAAATGACATATATTATATTACATTTATATGCATACTGCATATGACAAAATAGTCCCTTTTAACATGAAATATCTATTTTTACCAAATTCTTTCCATGATCTCGGCAATAATTGTATTCCATTCGCCGGAAGTATCAAATTGCCCGGAATTGTTTCCGCGGACGCGTTTTCTCATTATGAATATTTCATTTACATTTCCTCGCTTAAATTATTCATTTTGAGAATCATCCTGAGAATGTTAAAGCGCTGAAATATCAATCCCATTCTCATTATGATTCTCACGCAGCAACGGTTTCTCAACATGAATTTATTCATAATGAGAAAATTTCAATGGGGAAAACAGGCTGTAATCGCACAAAAAAGTCAGCTGTACCCTCAAAAAAAAAAAAATGTTTTCATCGTGAGAATGTGGGGATCAAAAAGACTTCAAAAACGTCATAAATCAACACAATTAATGCAACCATTTATGCCTTAAAATCATCCAATTAATGACTAATTTTGTAATATATCCTGTTATATTACCACTAATAGTTAACTCAATAAAACATAATTCATCCAAATTAACTAATTCATCCAAAAAATTTAATGAAAATTTCCTTTAAAGCATTATTATTGCTATTAACCCTCAGTATTTACAGCAGCTTTGCGCAGGTCATCGTTAAGGGTAAGGTTTCCGAAAGCAGTACCGG
>CAZQYL010000188.1:0-5344 GCA_964597425.1 uncultured Ignavibacteriales bacterium
ACAAGAAGTGTAAAAAAAGCTGCTGCAATTGGCGAGCGCTTTTTGATCTTTACTTCAGATTCTTTGCCGGAATTTTCTGCAGCTTTAATTTCAGAATTCATTATTTCAGGATTAATGAATCAAAACGTACTTTAATGTATTATCTTCGCTATTCTATCCCACCTTATTGAATCAAACAGCCTGCCGAACTCGGCAAACGGAATATCGGGATTCCACGACCAGTAAATAATTATAGCTTCGCCGATCACATTTTCGGCGGGCATAAATCCCCACACGCGGCTATCGGAGCTGTTATTTCTGTTATCTCCCATCATAAAATAGTAATTCTTTTCAACTTTATAAGTTGAATTTTCAGTCTCATCAATAAAGATCTTGTTATCAGCAGCTAACCTTATACTGTGTCCCTCACGTTTGATGAATGTTTTCCAGTCATCTATATTGTTGGGTGTTATAGTAATCACATCACCCTGTTTTGGCACAACAATGGGACCATAGTTATCGTCATTCCACTGCCTGCCGCGCGGGAATATATCTGTGAATGATCCGCGTGAAACGCTTTCGGTGAACTTGGCATCCTGCGGATTTGGGAACACTGCTGAATTTACAAATAACGTTTTGTTAACAATCTGTATCGTATCGCCGGGTTTACCGATCAGCCTTTTTATGAAATTGGTAACTTCCGGAGAAACAAGCTCATTTGCGTTTCCCGGGTAATCGAATACTACAACATCACCGCGATCCGGTTCCTTAAGCGCGGGGAAACGGAAATAGGGGATACGTGTATGTGTGAAGGGAATGTTTCGTGGCGTTGTTGCGCCGTAAATGAACTTATTCACAAGCAGGAAATCGCCGACAAGCAGAGTATTTTCCATCGAGCTTGATGGTATCCTGTATGCTTCAACAAAAATTATCTTAAGTATCAGCGCTACAACGCCTGCAAAAAGCAGTGCATCGAAATATTCTTTTAGCTTTGATGGCGGCTTGGGTGAATGTATGACATGCTCAACAGTATCCTTTGGGGGTGCTGCAGCAGACTCATTACTTGATTGAGCAGCGGGAACTGATTCCTTTGAAGTATCTAATGGTTCCTCAGGTTTATCCGTCGTTTCATCCGGTTTATCTACCGGTATATTATTCGGTTTATCTTCCGGCAAAATGGGTTTATCTTTTTCTGGCATTAACCCTCATTATTCATCAATTGAAAGTACTGCAAGGAAAGCTTCCTGCGGAAGCTGAACCGAGCCAACCTGCTTCATTCGTTTCTTGCCTTCTTTTTGCTTCTCCAGCAGCTTGCGCTTACGCGATATATCACCGCCGTAACACTTTGCGATAACGTTCTTGCGAAGAGCTTTGACGGTTTCACGAGAAATTATCTTCGCGCCAATTGCGCCCTGTATTACAATTTCAAACATCTGCCTCGGTATAAGCTGTTTAAGCTTTGTGCAAAGCTTTCTGCCGTACTCAAATGAATTTGAGCGGTGAACAATTGATGAAAGCGCGTCAACCGGCTCATTGTTGAGCAATATATCAAGCTTTACAAGGTCAGATTTACGGTAATCAATAAATTCGTAATCAAGCGATGCATATCCTTTAGATAGCGATTTCATCTTATCGTGGAAATCGAAAATAATTTCACTCAAAGGAAATTCAAAAATAAGATCAACTTTTGAAGTAGAAAGATAATTTGTTGAAATAAATATTCCGCGCCTGTCATTGGCAAGTTTCATAATGTTACCCATGTAATCAGTGGGCGTAATTATCTGCGCTTTGATATACGGCTCAGTAATGTAATCAATATTTCCAAGCGGTGGCATTTGCGAAGGGTTATCAACCAGCACCATTGTGCCATCGGTTTTATGTACCTGGTACTCTACGTTAGGTACAGTTGTAATAATTGTCTGATTGTATTCCCTGTCAAGCCGTTCCTGTGTAATTTCCATATGAAGCAAACCAAGGAAACCGCAGCGGAATCCAAATCCAAGTGCCGAGGATGTTTCAGGCTCAAATATCAGTGATGCGTCGTTTGTTTTAAGCTTAATCAGTGATTCCCGCAGGTCTTCGAAATCATCGCTTGAAGCGGGATAAATACCCGAAAAAACCATTGGTTTAATTTTCTTGTAGCCGCCCAATGGCTCTGTTGCGGGATTTGCAACATTAATAATTGTATCGCCAACAAGCAGCTCTGCTGCTGTTTTAATTCCCGTAACCATATAGCCAACATCACCTGAGCGCAGTACATCTTTTACAACACGGTTCATTCTTAATATACCAACTTCTTCGGCGTCACTGGGAATTTCAGTTTCAAAGAATCTTACCTTATCACCTTTTTTCAACTGACCATCTACGACTCTTAAATAAACAATAATGCCGCGGTATGCGTCAAAGGTTGAATCAAAAACCAGTGCTCTTAGCGGTGCGTCTTCTTTTATTTCTGGTGCGGGTATTCTGTTAACAATAGCTTCGAGAATATCTTCGGTGCCAATGTTCGCTTTAGCGCTTGCGAGAATAATTTCACTTTCATCGCAGCCGAGCATTTCTATGATCTGTTTTTTCACTCCCTCAACATTCGCGCTGGGGAGATCGACCTTATTAATAACCGGAATAATCGTCAGGTTAGCATCAATTGCCAGGTACAGGTTACTTACTGTCTGTGCTTCAATGCCCTGTGATGCATCCACAACAAGCAGGGCGCCTTCGCAGGCTGCAAGTGAGCGTGATACTTCATAGGAAAAATCCACGTGACCGGGAGTATCTATCAGGTTCAGGGTGTAAAGCTCATTATCTTTGGCTTTGTATTGCAGCTGGATAGCATGCAGCTTTATAGTAATGCCGCGCTCCTGCTCAAGATCCATATCATCAAGTACCTGCTTGATCATATCGCGGTGCGCAATTGTGTGTGTTTCTTCAAGTAAACGGTCTGCAAGGGTAGATTTACCGTGATCAATATGTGCAATTATGCAAAAATTTCTTAATTTAGACTTCATCTGCTCCGGTCTTGTATAAATACTTTTAAATCAATTGTGTTTATATATGTAAATGATAAAGCTGTAGTTTTAATTCCCTTAAGATATTAATCCTGTAATATAAATAAAAATAAGTAGCAATTTAATCCGAAAGCAAAAGTGCCTCCGTTTAAACCGCTACTTAAAGAATTTGTAAAAAATCGTTCCTTCGCTATATACCCTGTCGCAATAAAACCAGATTGAATATATCCCCTTAAACTATGATGCAGGAGCTGAAGTTTTCCTATCCTGCCTGATAGTCTGGATCTCGTTTCTCATTTCCTGGCATTTCTTTCTTACTTCATTCAAAGATTTTCTCAGCCTTGTGCCTGCGGAGTTCTGACCTTTTGAGTAAAACTTCTCGAGGTCCTTACCCATATCATCAAGCATTGCTTTGATTTCGTTGATTTTTTCCATTTGTTTTCTCCTTTTTGATTGAAAAAAGTTATTTAATGGTACTGCTAATTTACAAGAAGCTCGCTAGTGGAAGTTTGAACATACGGAATATCAAGAATTGTCTTAACACCCCATAATGTAAATGCCAAACCTAAAACTATCAATAAGCTCATAATTGTTATAGTCTGCCAGGGTTTCAGTTTGTAATCTCTGAATATACCCCAAACACCGTTTAAACCGTGATACATACCAAGAACAAGGAAGGTGAGGTCTAAAACCCTGTACCAGTTGCTCTGCATCCTTGCAAGTACAGCATCGTAAGTATGACCTGATTCAGGTGTGTAATGCATTAAAATATAATGACCAACCATTACAACAACAAGTATTAAACCTGTTACGCGCTGGAAAACCCAGCTGAATGAACCTGAACCCTGTGAATTTTGGTGTTTATACAACTTTTATCTGTTTGAAATTGCTTATTTGAATAATTGGTGAATTTCGTGTGAAAACATTACATAGCCCATTGCAAAAAACATAACCAATCCAATAACTATCGAATACCTGTAGAGGGCTTTGTGGTATTTTGCACCATCTGCCCAGTCAACCAAAACAATTCTCACGCCGTTAAGCGAGTGAAATAAAACAAATGCGAATAAGATCCACTCCAGTGCCATGAAAAACGGAGTAGTATAATGCGACATAAACTCATTAAATGCAGCTCTTCCCTGTGAAAGTGGAGAAAGGGAAAATATGTGCATAAAAAGGTAGCCTATTAAAGCAATACCGGTTATTCTGTGGAGTATCCACGCCCAGCTTCCGGGATCCTTCTTATAATTTAAATTGGTTTTTACCCAATTTCTCTGGTCAAATTTTTTGAATTCTGCCATTTCTATACAAAAGTAGTTAAAAATGTAAGAAAATGCAATATCTGAAAAAAAATATTTGTTTTTTGAATGTTTTCAATAGGAGGGTAAAAAAACAGCAGTTTTTATGCTATTTTTAAAAATCTGCGTATAGATATTGCGCTGCCAAGTGTGCCAAGCAGAGTGCCGAATATTACAAGTAATATCAGGAACTTAGTATCCATGATGGAAAAATTGAAATCGTTATTTGTATATGTTGCGTAAAAATATCCCAGAAATATCTGTAAAAGAATTACTGCCAGCAGACTGCCAACTAAGCCCTGGAAAAATCCTTCCATTATAAAGGGTGTACGAATTGTCTCCTTAGTTGCGCCTATAAGCTTCATTATTTCAATTGTATCTTTTTTAGCTACAATCATAAGCCTTATTGTATTACCGATCAAAAATATGGAAGAAAAAGTAATTATTATCAAAAGACTTAAATTGAGGAAAACAAGCGATTGTGAGTTTCGCTCAATAATTTCAAGGTTCTTCTGCGCATATACAATATCGGCAATTTCGGGATTCTTTTGTAGCTCCAGCTTAATTTTTTCTATCCGGTCAATTGTTTTGTATTCATCATACAGGTTTATTTTGAGAGATGGCGGCAGGGGATTATAGTCAAAAACTTCAAGTATATCCTGCCCGAATTCTTCCGCGAATATCTTCGCGGCTTCTTCCTTTGAAACATATGTGACATTTTTGACTCCCCCGATTGTTTTTATTGAACTTGTTAGCTTGCTTATATCGCCGGGCTGAATACTATCATGCAAATAGGCGTCAATTTCAACCTTATCGCGGATTAACTTAAGCAATTTTACTGAATTGATGGAAATGGTCAAATATATGCCAAGTAATAGCACGGCAAGCGCAATTACAATTGTTGAACTGATAACAGCCGATTTGGCTGTCTTCAGGTATCGCATAAATTCAGTAAAATAGTATGATGGATTCAAATCAATTTGTAATTATCAATGAGTAATCTGCAATTATAATGGTTATAGTGATAAAATATTAGTCAATTTGAAGGTTTGGCAAATGTGA
>CAZQYL010000189.1:0-5306 GCA_964597425.1 uncultured Ignavibacteriales bacterium
CCCTTTTAAAAAAGCTGCTTGGCGCCGCTGAGCAAAACGTAAATATACAGGCTGTTTCTGTTGAAGAACCCGCTGAAGTCGAGCAGAAAATCCAGCATGTTGGTGCAATGCAGGATATTAAGACTTTCCCGCATAAGTACTATACCATTAAGACTGAGGCTGATTTTAAACGATTATGCAAAAAGCTGAAATCAACTGATGAATTTGCGTTTGATACTGAAACTACGAGCGAAAACTCAATGAATGCGAAGCTTGTCGGACTTTCATTCAGCTATGATGAAGCCGAAGCGTTTTACGTACCTTTAATGTTCAAGGAATCCGCTGAGACGGACCTTTTCGGTAAGCCTGTGAAGCAAAAGGGTAAAAGTGAAGATGACTTGCCTGATTTGAACACAGATAATATTCTTGCTGAGCTAAAACCTGTGCTTGAAGATAAAAAGACAGCGAAAATTGGTCAGAATATAAAGTATGATATGCTCGTAATGAAGAATTACGGTATTGACCTTAAGAATGTTGGTTTTGATACAATGATCGCGGCTTATGTACTGAGATCTGATTCAAGTTACAAGATGGATAGTCTGGCTGAGCAGTACCTGAATTACAAGTGTGTGCCGATTACCGAGCTGATCGGCGCAGGTAAGGCCGGCACGCAGATCACAATGGACCAGGTTCCGTTCCAGATTGCCTCCGATTACGCCGCAGAAGATGCTGATGTGACGCTTAGACTTTACCACCGCATTGAGTATGAGCTTAAAAAGATAAGTCTTGATAACTTATGCAGGGATATTGAATTTCCGTTGATAGAAGTTCTTGCTGATATGGAATTCACCGGTGTGCGCGTTGATACCAAAATACTCGGTGATATCAACGAAGATCTTAAGAAGGCTGAAAAACGCCTTGAGAAGGAAATATATACGGAAGCAGGCACTGAATTTAACATCAATTCAACCAAACAGCTCTCAGATATTCTGTTCAATAGACTTCAGCTCGCGGCAAAGAAGAAAATTAAAACCGGATTTTCAACTGATACCAAGGTACTCGAAGAGCTGAGAAATGAGCACCCAATTGCTCTCAAGCTGCTTGATTACCGTACAGTCACAAAGCTGCGCTCAACATATACCGAAGGGTTGCTCGAGATAATCAACAAGCGCACCGGCAAGATACATACAAGCTATAATCAAACAGTAGCTGCTACCGGCAGGCTTTCGAGCGCAAATCCGAATTTGCAGAACATACCGATCAGAACTGAAATAGGGCGGAGCCTAAGAAAAGCATTTGTGCCGGATAAAAAGGGTAATATAATCTTATCCGCGGATTATTCACAGATTGAGCTCCGTATTATGGCGCATTTATCTGGTGATGAGAACATGATCAAAGCATTCGAAAAGAAGCATGATATTCACACAGAAACGGCTGCAAAGGTATTTAAGGTTAAACTGGATAAAGTGGATGCAAACATGCGCCGCAAGGCCAAGGAAGTGAATTTCGGGCTTATTTACGGCATCCAGGCGTTTGGATTGGCACAAAGACTGAATATCGACCAGCGCGAAGCAAGGGATATCATCCAGTCATATTTTGCGAATTTCCCGACAATCAACAACTGGCTTGAAAAGACCAAAGAATTTGCCCGTAAAAAAGGCTACACAGAAACATTGGCAGGGAGAAGGCGGTATCTGCCGAATATCAATAACAGCAATTCAGTTGTTAGACAGCGTGATGAGCGTATTGCCATAAATATGCCGGTGCAGGGCACCGCGGCTGATATGATAAAAATTGCTATGATTGATATCTATAACGAATTCAACAAAAAGAAGCTCAAATCCAAAATGATATTGCAGGTTCATGATGAATTGGTGTTTGATTGCGAAAAAGGTGAACTTGATACTGTGAAGAAGATCGTGCAGAACAAGATGAAGAATGCTATTAAAATGAATGTCCCCATTGAAGTTGAAATGGGTGAAGGTATTAACTGGTATGAAGCTCATGCTTAAGGTAATAAACCATGACAGATAAAGCAAAAGGATGGGTGCTGGTTGTAATACAGTTTACGCTGCTGGCAATTGTACTGCTTTCATCTGCGTATGAATTCAAGTACGCAAACAGAACGCTTATGCCTGTTGTTCATTACATTGGTGTAACTCTTATTTTAATAGGTGCATTGTTATTCACTTTTATACTTATCAGTTTTGGTCAGTATATGACACCGAATCCCGTTCCAAGGGATAACTCGGTTCTTAAGACCACGGGTATATACAGCCTTATCAGACACCCAATGTATTTCACTGTACTGGTACTGCTGCTGGGTGTCATTTTGTACTTCCAGGCATTCTACAGCCTTGCCTGGCTGGTAGTAGCATTCTTTTTCCTGGTATTCAAAACTACAAGAGAGGAATCTTACCTCGCTAAGAAATTTCCCGAATACACTGCGTACCAGAAAGCTACAAAGCGTATTATCCCCTTCATATATTAACAATCACTTTACCTCAATTTATTAACTACTATATTTTTATGGTGGTTAAATTTTCATGTTTAAACTACTTATTCCTACTGTAAATTGTTGATTTTTCCGCGATTATTACTTATATTTGTAGTTCAATCCACACATAAAGTTTTAATGGAGAAGGCCTTTTTGGGGAAAAGGGTGAGTGTATTCTTCAGAAATTATCTGCCAATTACAGTACTGATTTGCGAATGATTTCCGGGGAATAATATTTAATAAAATAAATACTATTTAACCAGAGCTTTCCAATGGATACAAACAAAGTCACTGTAATGATCGTCGGTAACGATGATGAAGAAGTAAAAACATTTTCTATTAACAGAACCCTTTTAATTAATTACAAAAAATATCTTATTTACGCAGGTTCAGCTTTTACAGCTGCAATAGTTATTTTCTTTGCAGTATTTGCATATTCTGTTAAAGTGAGCATTGATAAAAGCGGGCTGAACAGTCAGCTCGTTCAGGTTAATTCAAAACTTGAAACATATGACAGCCTGCAGCTTAGCCAAAAGCTCAATAAAATTGATAATAACCTTTCTATGATAGATGGCTATCTTAAAGAAAGAGGATTGGTGAAGAACGAAAATATGGGAGGCGTGCCAAGCAGCAACAGGCAGGAAACCCAGTTTGATAAGATTAATTTTTACGGGAACCAGTCAGAGATATTCTACAATACCTTAAGAGATCTGCCTATTGGTTATCCTTATAATAACGGAGTAAGAAGTTCAGATTATGGCTACCGCAGGAATCCGTTTGGGGGATTCACAAGTGAATTCCATTCAGGCGTTGACCTGAAAGGCCCAATTGGTGACCCCATATATGCCACCGGGGATGGCACCGTGAACAGGTGTGATTGGTATAACGGCTACGGAAACGCAGTGGTGATTGATCATAGCAGCGGGTATCAATCGTTGTTCGGACACTTATCAAGAGTGAATGTAGTACAGGGGCAGCAGGTTAAAGCCGGAGATGTAATAGGATTTTTAGGCTCAACCGGGCGCTCAACCGGTCCTCATTTACACTATGAAATACGCAAAGATGGCAACGATATCAGTCCTGAGCCGTTTTTGAAAGTGTATTAACAGGGTTTTTAGTGAAGTAAAAGAGTTTAATCAATAATATATTCCTTCAAAAGGAGGTAAAAATGTTCGGAAGCAAAGATAAATCAAACAATCAGCCGGAAGTTTCAACACCGGTATCAAACAAATCAGCTTCATCAAAAGATATTAAAACCCTCATTGGTGAAGGATGTAAAGTTGAAGGTAATTTTTTCATTCCAACTGCTACTAGGATTGACGGAGTTATAAAAGGCGACCTCACCGGCGATAGCGGTATAGTTATCGGTCACACCGGAAAAGTTGTTGGCAGCGTTTGCGCCGCTGAAGTTGTAGTATACGGCGTAGTTGAAGGCAATGTTGAAACAAACAGGCTGGAGCTCAAAAAAGGTTCAAGAATTTCAGGCGATCTTACAGTGAATAATCTTGTTACCGAGCAGGGCTGTACTTTTAACGGCAAATGCCATATGAAAGATGAAACCAGCAATGTTACTGAACTTGTGCCCGATTCAAACCAGCCATCAGGCAATGTTAAAATAAAATCTGTAATGAATTCATAAACCCGGCTGTTATTCCTTAAACGTTATGAAAGAAAATTATTCTAAACCGTCTTTAATTAAGTTAAGGGCGGTTTTTTGTTTAAATTAATCAGATCTGGAGCCACCAAATGAAAACTTTAATACTATTATTCTGTTTACTTACAGTTACATCCGTATATACCCAAACTCATGAAGACGCGGTAAATTATGTCAAAGATGGTATCAGGCTGGTTGATGAAGGGAAACTTGATGAAGGTATAGTTTCAATTAAGAAAGCACTGGATATAGAACCGAAGAACACTACATTTAATTATGAACTGGCTTTTGCATATTATAAAATGGGTAAGTATGATAAAGTAATCACTATCCTTGAAAAAGTTAAGAATAACCCGGATAGTTACGATATTGTTTACTCGGTTTTGGGAAATGCTTATGATATATTGGGCGATAGGGATAAAGCGCTTGAGATATATAAAGCAGGCTTGAAGAAATTCCCTAATTCAGGAAAGATATATCTTGAACTGGGTGTAGTCGAAATGTCTGAAAAGAATTACGAAGAAGCATTAAAGTATTACGAAAAGGGCATAAAAGCAGAACCGACACATCCTTCAAACTACTACTGGGCTTCTATTTTTTATGCCGCCAGTGATATACCTATGTGGGGATTGATTTACGGAGAGCTGTTCCTTAATCTTGAACAAAACACGAAAAGAACAGAAACTATAAGCAAAATGATGTATAAGGTCTATAGTGAATCAATAACTTTTAAAGATAGTGCCGGAAAAAAGAATACAACAATTAAGCTGAACAAATTCAATAACGGAAAAGGATTTGATTCTGAGTATGAAATTACTGCAATGTACGCATCTTTTGGACTGGCTGCGGATAGCAACTTCAGAGAAATGAACATAAGCGCAATGAATAAACTGCGCAATGAGTTTACTGATATGTGGTATACTTCGGAAAGGACTAAAAATAAGCACAATGTACTTTTTGATTATCACAAGATGCTTCAGGATAAAGGATTGTTTGAAGCATATAATTATTTTTTGCTGGCATACGGAAATACTGATGAATTCAATACCTGGGCAGCCGAAAACAAAGATAAGGTCAAAGAGTTTGATGACTGGTTCAGTAATTACGGAATTAATTTAACACGCGAAAATGCACTATACAGAAAAATAGAAAAATGAAGAACACAGAACTGCTTAT
>CAZQYL010000190.1:0-3833 GCA_964597425.1 uncultured Ignavibacteriales bacterium
GATACGGCGATATCATCGCCTTTTCTGCCGATAATAAGCGGGTAAGCAACATTGTTTGCAGCAGCGTAGTCTCTATCTTCCTGGTTTACATCCTTATAGAACAAACCACGCATTGTTTTACCAACACCAATTTTTCTTTGTCCCATAAAAAATGAAAGGTCAACATCACTTAAAGGCTCGCCTGATTTCCTGTCAACAGTATAAGCTAATAACGCGTTGTTTGATGCTTCGGTTATTGTGCCAATATCGGTAACAAAAAATCCGGTATATGCTACTTTATTTTTGTAAGCTACTCTGACAACAAACGCGCCTTTTTGTTTAGGTTTGTAAGTGATGGTTTCATAGCTGTAATAATAATCGTTATCGCCTTCCACCTTCATGCGTTTATTGAAGCTGTCCACTTCATCACATAAACCAAGAAGGTTTAAGCTATCTTTGCTTAAAACGTCAATCTGATAATTGGAGGTCTGCCTTGAAAAAAATCCTTCAATATCATTTATTCTATATATTTTAAAATTGAACTCCGCGTTTTTGCGCAGGTAGTAAGCATAAACATTTATTGTAACGTCATCACCTGATGCGTACATATTATTGCTGTAAACACTGTATGACATATTGAAATCATCATTATCATTCTGTGAAAATGATATTGATGGGATCATTATTGCCAGAAGCACGGCAAGCAGCATAATTTTTTTCGTGATATTTAACATGGTAATTCTCCTTTAGAAACCTGTTTTGTAAAGCTGATAACTTTGTTTTTCTGAACTTTCTTACTTATTTATATGTAAAATAATGTAATTTGTTCCCATAAATGTGAGAAAAATGGATACATTACCGGGAATACGAGGTTTTCAGGTGAATTAGAAGAATAAAACACTTTTGTGTTTTGCAATTGAAGAAACAATAAACTTATATTATTTTAAAGCACAACAACGACACTATTTGTTAGGCAAATGCCTTTATGTGAAATTTTTATAGATTTTATGGCTAAATTACTTTAAACTTATAAAAAGTAATTATGCACAATATGTTTTATAAATTGCGAGATTCTTTTTTCCTTTCGAATTATATCCGAATAATATTTTGTTTTGCTGCTTACTCTGTGTTTACAATTCAGTTATATGCTCAATGGCTAGATGCTTATATACCTGATTTTAAAGTTAATGATGATAACCTTAACAGCTACCAGACAAGTTCTTCTATTGGCGTAGATTCAGCAGGTAACTTTGTAATAGTATGGAACGATGTAAGAAACAATCCCGGCAATCAATCTCCATATCAAGTTTATTGTCAAAGATATAGTAAGTATGGACAAGAATTGGGAAATAATTTTAAAATTGGTCAAGATACATCTTACGGTGGGAATATTCAGGTTCTTAGAGATGGACGTTTTATAGTTTTATGGGCGAGCAGGTATCTAAATTATTCTTTTAATGACATTTATTTTAGAAGATTTGATAAGAACGGTAATGCGTTAAGCGTAATAACCAAGATTAACGATACAACAATAAGCACAGGATCGGGTTATTGTTTAGGAAGTAATAGTTTCGGTGGCTTTGTTGCTTGTTGGGCTGTTTTTTATTCGAGTTCATCAACTAAGTTATATTTTCAACGTTATGACAGTTCCGGAGTTCGACTGGGAACTGCTAAAATCGTGAACGAAGGTAACAGCAGAGTTGAAAGTCCTGAAATAGCAATAAACAACGATGGCAGTTTCGTAATAGTGTGGCAGGATGACAGGTTGAATAACCAATATGCTAAATTTGATGTTTTCATGCAGAGGTATGACGCGAGCGGTATTAAGGTAGGCAACAACGTAAAGGTGAATGACGATACTGATACGATGACACAGCAGTATATCGGAAATGTAAGCACAGACAGGCAGGGATATACAATTGTAACCTGGGCGGATGAGAGACTCTCTCCTATAGATGGAATTTATTATCAGCTCTATGATATAAACGGGATGGCAATCGGCACAAACAGAAGAGCTGATATTACTTCGGAATGGTTTTCAACCGGTTTACCAAAGGTATCGATGCGTGAGGACAGAAAGTATTTTATCGGGTGGCTTGATCGGAGTTATGCAGGTAAAGAACAATATTATGGAAGAAGATTTGACGGTTTGGGAAACCCGATTGGTAATCCATATATGATTCCAAGTTTTTCACCAGGTGATAATGAACAAAGGCCAGATGATCTATTCCTGTTTAATGACAGAGTATATGCTACATGGACAGATTTTATTCAGAATGATTTAAATACTGATATCTGGTGTAATGTCAGAGGTTTCCAGAACCCTGATACAATAATAATAGGGGTAAATCCGATATCCGCAAACATACCGAAAGGTTTTAAATTATATCCTGCTTATCCAAATCCATTTAACCCTGAAACTAAAATAAAATACGATTTGCCAAAAGATGATGCTGTGTTTATTAGTATATATAATATTCAAGGAAGAACAATAAAGCTAATTAATACAGGCAAACAAAATAAAGGTACATACGATATTTCAATAACCAATGAATTACTTTCAAGTGGAGTATATTTTTTAAAGGTAATAACCTCATCGGGTTTAAATGCGGTTCAAAAATTAGTATTATTAAAGTAATACCACCATGTAACTAATAGTTGAACTTTTAAGGACTTTCTTAGGAAAGTCCTTTTTTTATAGGTATTAAGTTTTATTTTAATGAGCTAAATTGCCGGAATATGCTATCAGTCTCAGACATAACAGTACAATTCGGCTCTAAAAAGCTGTTCGAAAACCTGTCCTTTATAGTAAATCCAAAGGATAGAATAGGGCTTGTGGGCTCAAACGGGGCGGGTAAATCGACCCTGCTAAAGGTAATTAATGGCCAAATCGAGTCAGATAAGGGCGAAATTGCCGTTTCCAAGCACACAACCATCGGCTACCTGCCTCAGGATGGTATTACATTCCTCGGCAAGACCATTTATGAAGAGGTTTATTCAGGTGTTGGCGATATTTCAGCCTTAAAGGACGAAATTGACCAGGTTCACAAAGAGCTTGAATCACACCCTGACCATACTTCGGATGATTACATGGATCTTGTGGAAACCTACGGTGAACTTCAGCATAAATTTGAATTGCTGGATGGGTTCAGGATAAAATCGAACATCGAAAAAATTCTTGAAGGATTAGGGTTTCATTCAAAAGATTTCGACAGGCTGACCGATGAATTTTCGGGCGGCTGGCAGATGCGCATAGCTTTAGCGAAGCTGCTGCTAAAGCAGCCATCGGTATTGCTGCTTGATGAACCTACGAACCATCTTGATATTGAATCGCTTATTTGGGTAGAAGCCTTTCTGAAGTCATACGAAGGTGCTATAATTCTTGTATCGCATGACAGGAAATTCCTTGATACGATCACAAACAAAACAATTGAAATTTACGCGGGAAAAGTTACTATATATAAAGGTAACTATTCATATTACGTGCAGGAGCGTGATATAAGAAAAGAGCTGCTGTTTAAGAGTTACGAAAACCAGCAGAAATATCTTAAGCAGCAGGAAAAGTTCATAACGCGGTTCCGTTCAAAGGCATCTAAGGCAACAAGCGTACAAAGCAGAATTAAAATGCTTGATAAAGTTGAAAGAATTGAAATTGAAGATGAAGAAACAGCTATTCATTTCAACTTTCCACCTGCAACTCACAGCGGCAGAAAAGTTTTTGAGCTTAAAAATGTTTCCAAGAGCTATGGTGATAATCTTGTATTAAAGGACCTGAACCTGGAGCTTGAGCGCGGCGAGAAGATAGGGCTCGTTGGTGTAAATGGAGCGGGTAAATCAACCTTAGCAAGAATTAT
>CAZQYL010000190.1:3933-5235 GCA_964597425.1 uncultured Ignavibacteriales bacterium
CTTGCGCTTGCGCGCATGCTGCTTAAATCCAGCAATTTTTTAATACTTGATGAGCCGACAAATCACTTAGATATGAACAGTAAGCAGGTGCTGATGACGGCGCTGCATAATTACGGTGGAACGATACTTATAATTTCCCATGACAGGGAATTCCTTGATGGCATTGTAACTAAGATAATCGAAGTAAAAAATAAGAATGTTAAGACTTATCTTGGCAATTGTACGTATTACATAGAAAAACTGGAAGAAGAAAAAGCAGGAATAAGCCAGGTTAAACAGGTAAAGAAAGAATCGACAAACGGAGAGCAAAACGGCGCACCAAGACAGAAGAAGACAAAGGAACAGAAAAGATTAGAGGCTGAGCAGCGCAATAAGATATACAAGCATGCAAAGCCTTTGAAAGACAGCATCCATAAACTGGAAAAAGAGATAAAAGTGCTGGAAGAAAAAACAGGTGCTATTGAAAAAGAAATGGCGCATCCTGATTTCTTTAAGGATCATCACAATTCCGCACAGAAAACAACAGAGTATAAGACAGCTAAAGAGAGGCTAAATGACTTGTATCACAAATGGTCGGAAGAATCGAAGAAGCTGGCGAAAATTGAAGAAGAAATTGGTTTATAGCAATTAACAATTGGCAATTATCAATTAAGAATAGTTTTAATAGAATTAAGCCCTTTGCGACTTGGCGACTTTGCGAGAAATAGAAAATAATTTCAAAAATTAATGAGCAACGAATGAGACCTTCCTTCCTCCCGTTACACGGGATTAAGGCGTGGCGCTTCGTTCAGGATTGAATTTATGAAAATCGGAAATTACGAATTACATTCAATACAAACGGGTTTATTCAGGCTGGATGGCGGCGCGATGTTTGGCGTTGTGCCAAAGCCGCTGTGGTCCAAGACCAATCCCGCAGATGAGAGCAACAGAATTGATATGTGTATGCGCTCACTGCTGCTTATTTCAGGTGATAAAAAAATAATCATTGATAACGGCGTTGGTTATAAACTGAGCGATAAATTGAATGCTATATATGGAGTAGATCACTCTAAATACACACTTGAAGATGAATTGGTCAAACATAATCTGAAGCCTGAAGATATTACTGATGTTTTATTGACCCATTTGCATTTTGATCATGCGGGAGGATCAACAAAAAATACTGAAGATGGAGAGATTGAACTTGCGTTCCCTAATGCCGTTCATCATTTGCAGAAAAAGCATTGGGAGTGGGGGCAGAATCCAAGCGAGCGCGATAAAGCAAGCTTCATGCCTGAAAATTACGACCTGCTGCAGAAAAAA
>CAZQYL010000191.1:0-1937 GCA_964597425.1 uncultured Ignavibacteriales bacterium
CGAAGTGGTCAACAATAAAGAGGAAAAAGGGCGCAATTGATGCAGCCCGCGGTAAAGTATTTACCAAGATCATAAAAGAAATCACTGTTGCTGCAAGGATAGGCGGCGGCGATGTTGAGGCGAATCCGCGTTTAAGATTAGCAGTTAACAGCGCGAAATCAAATAACATGCCCGCTGATAACATTACGCGCGCAATTAAAAAGGGTACCGGCGAGCTTGAAGGCGTTAGTTATGACGAAATAACTTACGAAGGATACGGACCGGGCGGAGTTGCGCTGATAATCGAATCAATGACAGATAACAAAAACCGTACGGTGGCTGAATTGCGTCATTTGCTTTCAAGGAACGGCGGTAATCTTGCTGAATCAGGTGCTGTAAGCTGGAATTTTGAGCGCAAGGGTGTGATAACTGTCGCAAAGGGCTCGTATACTGAAGATGACCTGATGAACGTGATACTTGATGCCGGCGCTGATGATATGACCGATGAAGATGAGTTCTTTGAAGTGACTGCATCGCTCGAAAATTTTGAAACAGTAAGGAAAGCTATTGATGCATCAACGCTAGCAGGGGCAAAAATTGAATCAGCTTCACTGCAGTATGTACCTAAAACCACAACAAGGGTTGAAGGCAAGGATGCTGAAACAGCAATAAAGCTTATAAGCGTAATTGAAGATAATGATGATGTGCAGAATGTATACTCAAATGCCGATATTGATGAAAAAGTAATGGAAGAATTTGGATAAGGTAATACAATTACAAATTTCAAATTACAAATTTCAAATTGATAATACTTGGAGTTGATCCCGGAACGCTTTTTACGGGTTATGCCGTAATAAGCGGTGTGAACGAAAAGCTGGAGATGCTGTGCTGTGATGTAATAAAAATACCCGCCAAAAATAACTTTCCATTAAGATTAAAACAGATATACGACTCACTGGTTGATGTAATTGAAGAATACAAGCCGGATGAATTTGCCATTGAAACGGCATATTACGGCAAGAATGTTCAGTCAACATTAAAGCTGGGGCATGCAAGGGGAGTATCAATTCTTGCTGCTGTCAATAAACAGATTCCAACCACAGAATATTCACCCCGCGAGGTAAAGAAATCGGTTTCGGGTCTTGGCGCGGCTTCAAAAGAGCAGGTGAGGTTTATGGTTTGCAGAATTTTGAATATTGATATAAATTCACTTCCCAAACAAACCGATATTTCAGATGCACTGGCAGTAGCTATATGCCATCACAACAAAATGCTTGGCGGAAGTGTAAAGAAATCCAAAGGCAGCAGCTGGGAGGCGTATGTGAAGGAGAATCCAAAAAAAGTTAAAGTACAGAAGTAACCCATAAGGAAATGATAGATTATATAAAAGGAAAACTTGTTAGCAAAAAAACGGCGGGTCTGATAGTTGAATCTGGCGGCATTGGCTACAGTATTAACTGTACCCTGGGAACAATTGAAAATACAGGCAGTATTGGCGATGAAGTGAAGATTTCGGTTCACCTGAACATTAAGGATAACCCGTTTTCAGTAACTCTTTACGGCTTCCGTGATGAAAATGAAAGGGAGTGTTTCCGGCAGATAATTTCAGTTTCTGGTATCGGTCCAAAAACGGGCTTGAGCATACTATCAGCTATCAGTTACAACGAGCTTATTGATATGATATCCAAAGGGAACTATCATCCTTTGACATCAATTTCCGGAGTTGGAAAGAAGACTGCAGAAAGGCTGGCTGTTGAACTGAAAGATAAATTGGGTAAGATAGAATCTGAAACAACCGGTGTTAGTGTTAATACAGGTAAACTTGGTGAGCTTGGCAAGGCCTCTGAGGTCATAGGCGCGCTTATGGCGCTTGGTTACAACAGGCTTGAAGCCGATAAGATGGTGCGCGCAATTTCTTCACGCAGTGATTTTATGGATATGCCGACTGAATCAGCAGT
>CAZQYL010000191.1:2037-5209 GCA_964597425.1 uncultured Ignavibacteriales bacterium
CCCTCAAATGCAGTTTTTTCTATTTCCTCTATCGGTATCGGGTAGTTTCCGCTGAAGCAGGCATCGCAGTAACTGATGTTTTCACCGTGCTTGTTTACACCCTGCGGCACTGAATCATGCAGCTTTTCAAGTGATAAATACTCAACTGAATTTACATCAAGATATTCCCTTATCTTTTCAAGATCACGATCACATTGATTTGCAATAAGCTCGCTCTTTGAAGGGAAATCCATGCCATAATAACATGGTGAAATAATAGGCGGGGAAGTTATCCTTAAATGTATTTCCTTTGGACCCGCTTCCTTAACCAGCTTCACAAGCTGCTTCGCTGTTGTGCCTCTTACAATTGAATCATCAACAATAACTACAATTCTATCCTTTAATACAGATTTAACCGTATTGAACTTTGATTTAACTTTTATTTCACGGTTATCCTGCCCGGGCTGAATGAATGTTCTGCCAATATAATGGCTTCGGATGAGACCAAGTTCCAGCTTAACATATGGATTACTCTTAATTGTTTCGGTTACGTATCCAAGCGCAGCTGTATTGCTTGAGTCAGGTACACTGATAACCACAACTTTTTTATCTTCAACGTTAGCCTTTGGTGCAGGTTTTTCAAGTGAGAGGTTTTTGCCCAATTTCCTGCGGACTTTATCAACTGTATGCCCGAATATTGTTGAATCAGGTCTTGAGAAGTATATATACTCAAATATACAGTGTTTGGTTTCGGGTTTTTTATCTATGGAGTAAGATTTTACTTCACCTGTTTTTATTACTTCATCATCAATCTGAATAACTTCTCCGGCTTTTAAATCGCGGATGTAATCAGCATTAATAATATCAAAAGCGCAGGTCTCTGAAGCGAACACGAAGCTTGAACCAAGCTTCGCCATCGAGAGTGGCCTTACGGCATACGGGTCGCGTATAGCGAAGAGTTTATCATCTGTTATAAGTACAATTGAATACGCACCTCTGATCTGTCTTGCGGCATCAAGTATCTTATCTATCATTTCCGTTTCACGTGAGCGCGCAATGAGGTGAAGGAAAATTTCACTGTCTGTAGATGTCTGGAACAGGGTTCCTTCATCCTGCAGTTTTTCGCGCAGTTCACGGGTATTGGTAAAGTTACCGTTGTGCGATAGCGCCAAATGACCTTCTTTAAAATTAACTTTGAATGGCTGAATATTGGCGCGGCTATCGGATGCACCCGTTGTTGAATAACGGTTATGTCCAATGGCTGCGGTTCCTTTTAGAACATTAGCAAGAATGTTTTTTCCCGAAAAAACATTCAGCGCTATCCCGTGTCCTTTATGAATATTGAAACGGTGTTTACCGCTTTCAAGTTTTTCAGAGGTACAAATACCCGAGGCTTCCTGTCCGCGGTGCTGCTGCGAATGCAGACCATAATAGGTCATTACAGCGGCCTGGGGATGATCATAAATACCAAAAATGGCACAGTTACTGTGCGGTTTATCATCGCCGTCAAAATCTTTTGGGTCAGTGTTCAGTGAATTCAGGTTAATTTTTTTATTATCCAAAATATATGTTTAGTTTTATTTTATTCTGATGTGATTTGAAAATATCCAGCCTCTGCCTGACTGCCAGCATTCAATTCTGTATATGCCCGGATCCTTAACATCCCATGCGGCGTTCATTCCTTTTGTTTCTTTGATCACTGAGCCGTTATGAATGAGTTTTATCTCACTTTCTTTTGGCACCAGTACACGCAGCATTACTTTATCACCGTTAGCGCTTATTGTATCACCCATGTTACAGGTGATGCCTTTAAATTCAGCATAGAAACGGAATCCTTTTGCATTGCCATTATTGTAATTTGCGATAAAACATTTACCTGTTTTCAATGCATCCAGGATCTTTGTTTTATCTTTTCCGAAAGACTCTTTATTATTCTTTACGATCGGTTCATCAATCAATACATGTGTTCGGATCGATTTAAAAAGAACCTTGTACGCGAATATTTCAACCTCAAAAAAGCCCAAAACATTTTGTTTCAATGCGTGGGCATCAACTCCGCCAATCCCTGTTACATGGCGGTCCATTGCAGCATCGTCCCATCTTTTCAGGGTTTTGGGGTTTGGCGCAATTATTGACTTAAGCGGATGGAGGAACCTGTCGAGCTTATTTCCTTCATCCATGCCTTCTATCCATTCGCTCATGTGATTCCACACTTCAATTCCCGTAAAATCATCGGTTTCCTCAATCCACGGGTAGGGAGGATGCTCGGGCAAATGAGAGCGTTCTTCATCGGGGTGCGCAAGGAATCCGATTCCGCCTTTTTCTTTTATCTGCTTAACATACTCTTTAGCTGAAAGCTTGCATCCAAGCTCTCCGTTGCCAAGCTCCTGGTATGAACCTATTACTTCATTAATTCCAAACGTAAGGTAGTGATTTTTGTTGGCCATATCGTTAACTTCATAACCAATTATGACCATAACATTACTCAGCCATTTTTCATAACCGTCTGCAATTGGCTTCAGAGTGTTATGATCGGTCATCAGGATGAAATCGAGGTCAGAATCATTTGCCGCTTTGGCAATATCTTCTATTTTACCTGTTCCATCTGAGTAAACTGAATGTATATGAACCGCTCCGGCGTATTCGTACATTTAAACTCTAAATTATTGGATGAAGCACGAAAATAACTTTAAAAGAATTTAATATAAATGTATTATTGTATATCTATGAGATATGCGGGAATAAATATACAGAAGTTTAGAATTTTCATTATTTTAGCGGTAATTTTGCTAAGTCACAGCAGTTACAGCCAGTTAAAGGATGAAAATGCAGCGCTTAAGTGGGGAAGCTGGGCATTACTGCAGACGATCCCATCCCCCGTGTTTTTTGATGACAGAAATGACCTATCGGCAGGAGTTAAATTCGGCCTGCAATGGCACGTAGTGCCGGTTTCTTATTCGTTCAATTCAAACAAATATGTATCACCTTTCAATTTTTTTTATCTCAAGCCGGTCAACCGATTTTCTGGTTCTGTTGAAACATTTTTTGAGCCATCTTTGATCCCCGGTGGATTCAGGAACAATTCACTAAAAAAATTTATGTACAATGCGGGAGCGAGGATAGTATTGCCGGTATTTCATAAGGGTGAGTATCTCGCAGTATCACTTGGGGCAGGATATTACAACCAGCAATC
>CAZQYL010000192.1:0-5170 GCA_964597425.1 uncultured Ignavibacteriales bacterium
AAGCTGATAGTAATAGCTGAGGATTAAAACTGCAATAATATTTTCAATTCAATTAATTTATTTATGAAATATTACCACGATTTGAAAATCGTGGTATAAATTTTTTTATTATATGATCAAATCACGCGCACTTGCAGAAAATACCAAAGACTTCGCGGAGAAGTTTCCCGCCCTGCTGTATAAACCGCTTGGCAAAACAGGTTTTACGGTTTCAGCCTGCGGCTTTGGCGCATACAGAATAGATTTCAGGGTTAAAGAACATTACGAAGCGCTTGAATACGCAATTTCCAGCGGCATAAACCTGATCGATACCTCGGCTAATTATTCCGATGGAGGCAGCGAAGTACTTATAGGCAATGTACTTGAGCAAATGATAAATAACGGTAAACTGCTGCGTGAAGAAATTGTAATAGTTTCAAAGGGCGGTTACATTCAGGGCAAAAATCTTGCCGCCGCCAAAAAGATGAAAGAAGACGGCGTTGGTTACCGGGATGTAACAGAATACGCAGAAAATATCTGGCACTGTATCCACCCCGATTTTTTAAAGGACCAGATAACACTTTCGCTTGAGCGCCTGAAGCTTGAGACAATTGATGTTTACCTGCTGCATAACCCTGAGTATTTTCTGGACTCTCCATTGGCAAAAGACCTTGAGCTTGATGTTTTGAGGCATGAATATTACAGCCGGATCAAAAAGGCGTTTGCTTACCTTGAAGAGGAAGTTAAAGCGGGCAGAATAAGCTATTACGGCATTTCATCAAATTCATTCGTTAAATCTTCCGATGACCCTGTATTCACTTCACTGAAAAACTGCGTAGACGCATCAAACGAAATTTCTGAAGATAATAATTTTTATGCTATTGAGCTTCCTCTTAACCTGTATGAAAAAGGAGCGCTCATACATAAGAACCAGGTTGGCGATACTTTTAATGTTCTTGAGTATGCATATGAATCAGAGCTTGGGGTACTGGTAAACCGCCCGTTAAACGCGCTGGGCGCAGAAGGGCTGACAAGGCTTGCTGATTTCCCGGTAAACGATGAGCTTGCCAAACTTGATGAAACACAAATTATCGCCGAAATTAACCTGCTGGACCTGATGGAGGAAGAATTCCTGAAGGAGCATCTTGATAGCCTTGAGCTAAGTGATAAGAACAAAGAAGCTGTTACCAATTTCATGAAAGCAGGACAGCTGCTGAAAGAGAACTGGAAAGGTTTTGGCACCATAGAAAGTTTTAACGACCTGAAGAAGCAATACCTGATACCGAGAGTAAATTTCGCGTTAACGACTCTAATTTCCTCAAAGGGTCTGACTGATGAAATGAAAGAAAAGCTTGATAAGATCGCGAAGCAGACAAATAAGCTTATGAGTATTATGGATAGTCTTTACGGATTGCTTGCAAATGTGAATAATAAAAAGCTGCACTTAAAACTGAATACCGTTGTTGATGCTGCCGATGCAAACAGTTTTAAAGAACTATCGCTTTCACAGAAGGCGATATTATTTGTTAACTCATTAAAAGAAGTAAGCTCAACACTGGTTGGTATGCGCCAGCTGAAATATGTTGATGATGTTACCGGCGCAATGAAAGCAGGGGCGCTGATTGATGCACACGAAAAGTTCAGGGAAATATAAAATATATAGTTTCTTTTTTTTGTGTCGGGACGAAATTCGCCGCGGCGAACCGACATCACGAAGTTTGTGAAATTTACTTTACTTCAATCTGTTTCGGACTGTTAAGAATTATCTGCGCTTTTTCTTTATACTTCGAAACCCTGCCCGTCACTTCTACATCTTTATTCTTATACTTTATGATATCCGGAAAATCGCTGAATTTGCTTGAGAAAATAACTGCAGTAAACGGGTTATTTGGGAATTTTTCAACAAAATTCAGGTATGCGACCTTATCTGACTGGTAAACATCTGCCACAAATCCTTTTACTGTAACCACACGTCCGTGATAATTCCCGGCTTCAAGCGGAGAAATTACGGCTTCCGGCTTACCGATATCAAAACTCCTCTTTAACGTATTCTGCTGATTGGTATTTATTTTTGTATCAAGGGTATCAACATTGCTTTCCTGCTTTACTTCTTTTTTAGGTTCATCGTTTTTCATTTCCCTGGGAGTGTTCTGCCCTGTGTTTTCATCTGTAAACTCGGGTTTTTTATCTTTGCCGCAGGAAACAAATATCAATGCTGAAACAATGAATATCGCAAGCGCTGACGTAAGATTTTTCATTTTTATATGATTTATTTATAACAGTTCTGCTTATTAAAATAAAAAACCCATAATCATTAAATTATATGACTATGGGTTTGTAAAAATAGAGAATTTATTCTATGAATTCAATTTAAAATTGAATTACCTTCTTTTCTTTCCTTTAGCAGTCTTTTTAACCACAGCTTTTTTGACTGCTTTTTTCTTCACCGGTTTAGCGGCTTTTTTAACAGCCGGTTTCTTTGAACCGGCTTTTTTTGCTGGCTCAATTAAGTTATCATACATCACATGCGCCTGTGCTGCCGAGAGCCTTGCAATTGGCAGACGGAAAGGTGAACAGCTTACGTAATCCAGACCCGCTTTATGACAGAAATGAATTGTCTTTGGGTCACCGCCATGCTCGCCGCAAATACCTACTTTAAGCCTTGGCTTAACGCTTCTGCCTTTTTGAACAGCAATATTTACAAGTTCAGCAACTGCGCTATCAATTGAAATAAACGGATCACCAGGGATAAGTTCTTTATCTACATAATACGGCAGGAATGTTCCTGAATCATCACGCGATAGACCCATTGTAAGCTGTGTCAGGTCATTGGTGCCAAACGAGAAGAACTCGGCAACCTGCGCAATTTCATCCGCTGTTAAAGCTGCCCTTGGTACTTCTATCATTGTGCCAACATGGTATTCAAACTTAACACCGTACTGCTCCATCACTTCATTGGCAATTTTCCTAACAACTCTTGTCTGGTTATCAAGCTCTCTTGCGTAACCAACAAGCGGAATCATAACCTCGGGCTTAACATTAATTCCTTCTTTTTTCACTTCAGCCGCTGCGGTAAAAATTGCGCGCGCCTGCATAGCGGTAATTTCAGGATACATAATTCCAAGCCTGCATCCGCGGTGTCCCATCATCGGGTTGAACTCATGCAGACTTTCAACCTTTGCTTTTATTTCATCGTACGTTTTAGCCAGTTTTAAAGCAAGTTCTTTCTGCTCGCTTTCTTCATGCGGCAAAAATTCATGAAGCGGCGGGTCAAGTGTCCTTATTGTAACAGGCCTGTCACCCATTTCCTTGAATATCCCGTAGAAATCATCTTTCTGGAACGGGAAGAGTTTTGCCAAAGCAACTTCGCGTTCTTCAAGTGTATCGCTTAATATCATTTCTCTTACGGCGTCAATTCTATCGCCGCCAAAGAACATATGCTCAGTTCTGCAGAGTCCAATGCCCTGCGCGCCAAATGCAAGCGCGTTCCTGCACTGATCCGGCTGGTCTGCATTGGTCCTAATCTTAAGTGTTCTGTACTTATCAGCCCAGTGCATAACTTTTTCATATATCTGGTATGTCTCTGAAAATTCAGGCTTAAGAGATCTTTCAAGCAGTACCTGCAGTATTTCAGATTCTTTGGTCTGCAGTTTACCTTCTATTACTTCGCCGGTCGTACCGTCAATAGAGATCCAGTCGCCTTCTTTTAAAGAAATCTTACGGTTCTCATCTTCAACTTTAAGCTCTCTTATATCGTAATCAATTTCCAATTGACCGCATCCTGCTACACAAACCTTACCCATCTGCCTTGCAACAAGCGCAGCGTGAGATGTCATTCCTCCGCGGGCAGTTAAAATACCCTCAGATGCGTTCATACCCTTAATATCTTCGGGTGATGTTTCAATTCTAACAAGAATTACTTTTTCTCTTCTTGCAGCGGCTTCTTCGGCATCAGCGGCATTAAAATATATTCTGCCTGTTGCAGCGCCGGGTCCTGCATTAAGCCCCTTAGCAATAAGCCTGCCCTGTTTTATAGCATTGTCTTTTTCTGTGTTATCAAATATCGGTCTTAGTAATTGGTTCAGCTGGTCGGGTTCAATCCTCATTACAGCTTCTTTATCGGTAATGAGCCTTTCCTTTACCATATCAACGGCAATCCTAACCGCTGCACTTCCGGTTCTTTTACCAACTCTGCACTGCAGTATATATAGTTTACCATCCTGTATGGTGAACTCAATATCCATCATATCTTTGTAATGCTTTTCAAGTGATCTTCTCACCTTTTCAAGCTGGCTGTACATTTCGGCGTTCTGCACATTCAAAGTTGATATTGCAAGCGGTGTTCTTATACCCGCTACAACATCTTCTCCCTGTGCGTTCATCAAATACTCGCCGTAGAATACATTTTCGCCTGATGCGGGATCACGGGTAAACGCAACACCGGTACCGGATGAGTCGCCCATATTGCCAAATACCATTGATTGAACATTAACAGCTGTTCCCCATGATTCAGGTATACCGTTAAGTTTACGGTAAACAATGGCTCTTTCATTCATCCATGAATTGAACACTGCGTCAACTGCGCCGTTTATCTGTTCCATCGGGTCTTCAGGGAAATCTCTGCCGAGCCTGTTTTTTATTTCCATCTTAAAAAGGAAAACCAGGTCTTTAAGGTCTTCAGCGGTCAGATCGGTATCAAGCGAAACACCCCGCGCCCTTTTTTTAGTCTCAATGATCAATTCAAAAGGATCGCGTTCATCTTTATTATGCGGTCTAAGCTCCATTACAACATCGCCGTACATTTGTACAAAGCGGCGGTATGAATCATATGCGAAGCGTTCGTTCCCTGTCATTTCAATGAGGCCGTGAACGGTTTCATCGTTTAAGCCAAGGTTTAAGATCGTATCCATCATACCGGGCATTGATGCGCGCGCGCCGGAACGGACTGATACAAGCAGCGGATCTTTTTTATCGCCAAACTTCTTGCCGATCTCTTTTTCCATCCTGGCAAGTGCTGCCCTGACCTGTGCTTTTAATTCCCTTGGATATTTTCTGTTGTTCTTGTAGTAATGGGTGCAAACTTCTGTAGTGATAGTGAAACCGGGCGGAACGGGCAGCTTCAGATTTACCATCTCTGCCAGATTTGCTCCCTTGCCGCCGAGCAAGGGTTTCATCGCAGCATCGCCATCTG
>CAZQYL010000193.1:0-3449 GCA_964597425.1 uncultured Ignavibacteriales bacterium
ATGTCTAAATATAAAATCTTTTTCAAAACTATTCTCATTGTTCAATTCTTAATTGTTTTTACATCATGTGGCTTACATTCAGGTTTTGAAAATTGTAAGAATGAACTTGTGAAATCGAAAGACCAACTTGACAGTATTTCTGCTCTATTTTTAAACCAAAACACTTTATTAGCTGTTTCAAGAAGAGATTATAAATGGTCGGCATTTGAAAGGTTTGCAAATATTTTTAAACCAATAAAAACAGAGTATAATGTTATCGGAAAATCTTTAAACTACAATACATTTAGATTTGAAGTGGATGGAAATGAAGATACTTTTTTTCAAAAAGATTATCGAACGATTTATTCGGAAAATAGAAATTTAAAAACTTTCCTAGATTCCCAAAGCATTTCTTACGAATTATTTAACTTTTCGCGTAAGGTTCTATTTGAATATGATTTTATCAGTATAGATTCCAGCCCTACTGATAATGCATTTTTGATACATATTGGAAAGCTAGATGGAATTTTATATTCGACGAAGAAAGACATCACGCTTAATAACCCTCGTTATGAAGAGTTAATCCCTATCAGCGAAAATTGGTATTATTTCAAAAAGGAATTTTGATATTATCAAAAGTGGTGTCAGATATTCTTTCAGATCGGAAAAACACTACTTTTTATTTCATTTAAGATAAGATATCTCGCCCTTGCAGGGCTATGTACCTGCTTTAAGTGCTCGATGGGCTACGCCCATCGCTAATATATTATGCCCCTTCAGGGCAAAAAGCAGAGCAAATTAATTATTCGAAAAAGTTAATAATTCGTGTCATTAGTGAAATTCGAGGTTAAGTTTTTTTATATTAGCCCTTTTCCCAAACGAGTACACATCTTCGGATTAGAAATCAAAAAATAGATATTTCGCCCTTGCAGGGCTATGTTACTGTTTTACCTCCCCGATGGGCTACGCCCATCGCTAACATATTATGCCCCTTCAGGGCAAAAGGGAGAGGCAGTTTTATGTTTCCAAACCGGTCCGCTTTGGCTGCTTGGGAACTTGGGAAAAGGAATAGCAATATTCCAATTATATACAAATTACAACAACCTTTACAGCATTGAATATCTTATCATATTTTGCTAAATTTGCTGATAAATTATGGCTGAATTACTAGAAAAAATCAAAGAAAAACTAACCGAAGCCAATGGGTTTAACGGAATAGTTTTTACACAGAATATTAATTACCCTATGATTGAAGTCCCTAAAGAAAGACTTTTGGAAGTATGCACAATACTGAGGGACGAATTTCAATTTGAACAGTTAAGGGATGTAGTAAGTGTTGACCGCTTCACAAAGAATGGGCGGTTTGAATGCATTTACAATCTGTATTCACTTACTCACAGTTCTAGAGTGTTCTTAAGGGTTATGCTTGATAGCAAAAATCCCGAAGTGGATAGCCTCTATCCTGTTTGGCAATCAGCCAACTGGACTGAGCGCGAAGCGTGGGATATGATGGGGATCAAATTCATCGGTCACCCTGACCTTCGCAGAATGTACATGATGGAAGAGTATGAATACCATCCATTAAGAAAAGATTACCCGCTCATGGGTCTGCCCGGGGCTGTTACATTACCCAAAAAGTAAATATAACGGCGTAATACGCCAATAAAATATATGTCTTTAGATTTAACAAAAGAAGAATACATACAGGAAACCAAGGATGCCAGCCATATTTCAATGAGCCAGGAAAAGATCCTGCGCGCACTGGAATCAGATGATGTACGCGGCCACTTTGAAGGAACCCTGGATAACCAGCTTATACTTAACATGGGACCCCAGCACCCTGCAACACACGGTGTGCTGCAGCTTGTAGTGAGCCTTGATGGTGAAACAGTTGTCGGCACTATCCCGGTTCTGGGATATCTTCACAGGGGATACGAGAAACTTGCTGAGAATATGACATTCCATGAGTTCATTCCCCATACCGATAGGCTTGATTACTTATCACCGCTTGCGAATAATGTTGGGTATGTGCTTGCAATAGAAAAATTACTTAAGATCGAAGCAACAGAGCGCGCACAGTGGATAAGAACTATGTGCTGCGAAATGGCAAGGCTTGCCTCTCACTTAGTGTGGATGGGCTCTATGGCGATGGATGTAGGCGCATTAACAGTATTCCTGTGGACATTCACAGAACGCGAAAAGATATTAGATATACTTGATATATTAACGGGTGTAAGATTCACAACAAGCTATACAAGAATCGGCGGACTTGCGCTTGATATGAGCGATGAGTGCAAAGCACGTTTGGTAGCTTTTTTGGATCAGTTCATACCCAAGCTTGAAAACGCGCGTAACCTGATAGAAAGAAATAAAATTTTCATAAACAGGTGCGAAGGTGTTGGCTACATTTCAAAAGAAGATGCAATGTCGCTTGGCTTAACGGGTCCAAACCTCCGCGCAGCAGGCGTTGGCAATGACCTGAGAATTGATGACCCATATTTGAAGTACAGGGAGCTTGATTTTAACGTACCTACAGCAACTGAAAGTGATGTACTTGCAAGATATTACGTAAGGGTAAGGGAAATGTATGAAACTGTTAAGCTTCTTAGACAGTGTCTCGAGAAACTACCCGAAGGACCGATAAATACTCCTGATGCAAAACAGGTACTGCCTGATAAGGGTGAGGTTTATTCCAAGATGGAAGAGCTTATTCACGATTTTATGATAGTGAACTTTGGCAATACTCCTGAAAAGGGCGTAGAAGCTTACCAGGCTATCGAAGCAGCCAAAGGTGAGCTTGGGTTCTATGCTATCAGCGATGGCAAAGGTTACCCGTTCAGGCTGAAGATACGCTCTCCCTCATTCACCAATCTTGGCGCGCTTCCGACAATGATGAAAGGCGCGATGATCAGTGATATAGTAGCAATTATCGGAAGTATTGACCCGGTTATGGGTGAAGCAGATAAATAATATCATCGCATTCCCGCGCCGTGCGGGAATCTCAATTTTAGATCTTAGTGAATTGAGATTAGAAAATTCGATGTTCATGAAATATACTGAATCAAGAAACAGAGAAAATACTAACAATAAAGATCGTTTATAATTCATTAAGTTTTTTTAGAACAAAGCAAGAGATTCCCGCTTGCGCGGGAATATGGTACGTATATGGAAATTAAATTTACTGAAGAGAATCTTAAAAAGCTTGAAGAAGCTAAGAGTCACTACCCTACTAATGATGCAGCACTGATGAGCGCTTTATGGCTTGCACAATACCAATTCGGCTGGCTTTCAACCGATGTGATGAAATACGTTGGTAATCTGCTTAACATACCCTATGAGCACGTGCTTGGTGTTGCGGAATTTTACACAATGTACAATAAAAAGCCGGTTGGCAAACATCACCTGCAGGTGTGCACAAATGTTTCATGTATGCTTTGCGGCGGGTATGATGTTGTTGATTATATTTCCAA
>CAZQYL010000193.1:3549-5145 GCA_964597425.1 uncultured Ignavibacteriales bacterium
AAGTTTCAAAAGCAAAATCAAAAGAGATTAAATAAAGAGTATAAAAAATCATATGTCAGATTTCCAGCCAATCATACTGAAAAATATTACCGATCTTCACAACATTGAAGTTTACATGAAAAACGGCGGTTACGGTGCATTCAAAAAAGCGCTTAAACTTACCCCCGAGGCTATTATTGAAGAGGTAAAGAAATCAGGATTAAGAGGACGCGGCGGCGCATGCTTCCCTACCGGTATGAAGTGGTCTTTTATGCCGCAGAAAACTGACAAGCCGAAATATTTATGCGCCAATGGCGATGAATCAGAGCCGGCAAGTTTTAAGGATAGAGAAATATTTGAGAAGAATCCGCACCAGTTTATTGAAGGCACATTAATTGCCTGCAAGGCTATGGGAATAAAAACCGCGTATGTTTACATTCGCGGTGAATACTACCCTTGGATAGTTATGCTTCAGAAAGCTATTGATGATGCGTATGCAAAAGGATTTATCGGCAAAAATATTCTTGGCAGCGATTTTTCAACAGAAATTTATATTCACAGGGGCGCAGGCGCTTATATTTGCGGTGAAGAGACAGCATTATTGAATTCCATTGAAGGAAAACGCGGTATGCCCAGATTTAAGCCGCCATTTCCGGCAAATTTTGGCTTATGGGGTTGTCCTACTACTATTAATAATATCGAAACACTTGCCAATATTCCGCCTATCATTGATAACGGCGGCGAATGGTTCAGCAAGATCGGTGAACCGAAGCATGCAGGCTCATTATTATACGGCTTAAGCGGTCACATAAATAAACCCGGTATATATGAATTACCTTCAGGAACGCTGTTAACTGATCTTATTTACAAGTATGGCGGCGGTGTAAAAGATAATAAAGCGATAAAAATGATAATTCCGGGCGGTTCATCAATGCCTCCTTTGACTGCTGATGAGATAGAAGGTCTCAAGATGGATAACGAACATTTGAAGTCAGTTAATTCATATATAGGGACAGGCGGTATTGTGGTTATGAATGAAGATACCGATGTTGTAAAAGTAATTAAAAGAATTACTAAATTCTATTATCATGAATCCTGCGGACAGTGTACGCCATGCCGTGAAGGCTGCGGCTGGATGCTTAGAATACTCGACAGAATTGATAAGGGTATGGGCAGGAATGAAGATATAGAGTTATTACGTGATGTTGCAAACAACATTGAAGGCAATACTATTTGCGCATTTGGTGATGCTGCAGCATGGCCTGTAAAATGGGCTATAAAGAAGTTTATGCCTGACTTTGAGAAAAAGGTTAAAGAAAGTGTTGAACTTCCTATAGCGAATAAGGTTCACTCTTTAAGGTTAACTGTTCAAGAGTAGGTTTTTTTAGCGTTTTTCGAACAAAATTCGCCCTTGCGAATTTTCTAACGTAATTCGGGTATTGTTTTTTCAAACTAATTCGTAAATATTGCGATTAATCTTCATATTTATCGTAGTTAACTGATTAGTATTAACAATTATTAAAATATATTAACTTTAGGTTCGTAACTAAAACTAAAACAAACGGAGTCAACAACAATGGATCAAACTTCTGCTAATGTAAAAACGGCACAAAACAC
>CAZQYL010000194.1:0-5118 GCA_964597425.1 uncultured Ignavibacteriales bacterium
TACGCGAATTTAAAATTCTTTTTATATACAATGTTCGGCAGCTTGCTGATGCTGGTTGCCATCATATGGATCTCACAATACTTAACTCCCCAGTTAGGTAAGTTTACCACAGATTATCTTGCTCTTAAAACAGTTTCACCGTATATCCCTGAAGCGATCCAGGTATGGCTGTTTATTTTCTTTGCCATCAGTTTTGTTATCAAGGTGCCAATGTTCCCGTTCCACACATGGCTGCCCGACGCGCACACTGAAGCGCCGACGGCAGGTAGTATTATACTTGCAGCCGTGCTGCTTAAGATGGGTACATACGGACTGCTCAGGTTTTCAATGGAGATGTTCCCCCTGATATTTATGAAATACGCATGGCTGCTTGCGTTGCTTGGCGTAATTGGTATCATTTACGGCGCACTTGTTTGCATAGCGCAGAAAGATATCAAGAAGCTTGTTGCGTATTCATCTGTAAGTCACATGGGTTTTATTTTGCTTGGTATAGCCGCAATGACAGTAGAGTCAATTCAGGGCGGAATAATACAGATGGTCAACCATGGCTTATCCACCGGCGCGCTGTTTATGTTCGTAGGATTTATTTACGATAGACGCCATACCCGTGAGATAGCGGATTACGGCGGCATTCTTAAAACCATGCCTATTTACGGCTCATTATTCCTTGTAATAGTACTCTCATCAATCGGTTTACCCGGTCTTAACGGCTTTATAGGTGAATTTATGATACTTATAGGTTCATTCAATTCACCATTATTGCATAATCATACATATACAATAGCCGCAACAACAGGCGTTGTGCTAAGCGCAGTGTATTTGTTATGGATGTATCAGAGAGTGCTGCTTGGACCAATAACCAAAGAAGAAAATAAAACTATACCTGATCTTAATTTCAGGGAGATCTTCGCATCTTCACTTCTGATAATATTCATAGTATGGATAGGGGTTTACCCGAATACTTTCTTAAGCAAATCAGAGGCGTCAGTCAATAAGCTTATTCAGAATGCTCAGACTATCAAGACCAATCTGATAAAGCTGCCGTAAAAAATATAACTTGCTGATATTTGATCGAACCTAACATAATTAGTGTTCTTCCTTTTATATTTCTGCTGCTTGCAATTGCAGTTATGCCCTTTATTGCCCCAAAATTCTGGCATGAAAATTATCATTACGTATCAATTGGCCTGGCTTTTGTAACAGTGATATATTACATCGTTATTACCAAAGGCTGGGACCTGATGCACTCCCTCGAAGAATATATAATGTTCATTTCGCTTTTGACTGCGCTTTATGTGGTATCCGGCGGAATATTGATAAACATCAAAGGTCTTGCCACGCCTTTAAGGAACACCGTGCTGCTTGCAATAGGCGGCGTACTTGCTAATGTAATAGGAACTACCGGTGCATCAATGCTTCTTATTCGTCCTTACATTAAGTCAAATAAACTAAGGATCACGAATTTCCATATAGTTTTTTTTATATTCATTGTATCCAATGTTGGGGGCGCGTTAACTCCAATCGGCGATCCGCCTTTGTTCCTTGGTTTCCTTAAAGGCGTACCTTTTTTCTGGATAATGGATAAGGTCTTTTTTAAATGGCTCCTGGCGCTTGTTGTACTGTTAATTATTTTCTACATCGCTGACTACATTAACTTTAAGAAGGCTCCTGCAGAGATCGAAGAGAGGGAAATTAAAGCTAAAGAAAAACTTTCTGTTGCCGGCGGTTATAATTTTATCTTTCTTGCTGTGATTATTGGTTCGGTCTTTATTACGAAACCTCTCTTTTTGAGAGAAGGAATAATGCTGCTGACAGCATTTATTTCATACAAACTTACCAAAAAGGAAATTCACAAGCAGAATCATTTCAATTTTCACCCCATAAAAGAAGTTGCGTGGCTGTTTATAGGAATATTTATTACAATGACCCCCGCGCTTGAGCTTCTGAGGCTTCATTCAACTGATCTTGGAATTTCTTCAGCCACACAATATTTCTGGTTCACCGGTGCGCTCTCTGGATTCCTTGATAACGCTCCCACATATTTAACATTCTTAACTGCCGCAATGGGAATTTACGGACTTGATATAAACAGCGTACAGAATGTACTGGCATTTATTGCAGAGCATGAAAAGCACGTTGTGGCAATATCAATTTCAGCGGTATTCTTCGGGGCTATGACATACATCGGTAACGGTCCTAATTTTATGGTGAAATCAATTGCTGATAACCAGAATGTCGAAACTCCTTCATTTTTTGAATATATGTATAAGTATTCATTGCCGATTTTGCTGCCGCTGTATCTGCTGATTTGGTGGCTGTTTATAGCATGAAATGTGTATAATTGCCCTTGAACACGCTTTTAATTAATTTTATATTTGTATATGGATCCAGACAGGAAATGTAAGTGCGGGAATTCTCTTGGTGACCCTATGATAATTCCAAAAACAAGATATAACAAAAAAGGATACTTCTGGCTTTCTATGGGATACAGTGCAAAGCCGATCGAAGTGATATTTCAGTGCCAGAATTGCGGCGAGATACTTGATTCATCAACCGATGAAGAAGTGATAGAAAAGTACCGTTATAATTCAGATATTTCACAGTAGGGATGATTTGAAACAAATTTAATAATATTTTCATTAACCATTTCACAAATGAAAACAATCACCTTCTTAGCCCTCGTATTATTTTTTAACTTAATGTTTGCTGATTCCGTTTTTTCACAATCAACTGCCCGGGAACGGTTACAATACCCGCTTGCGCTTGATATTCCGGGTTCAGTAAATAAAATTCCGGGTCCAGTAAACACGATGCCAAACCCGCTTGAATTCTTCAATATCAATATTTCGCAGAATTCAGCTCCGCAGAATGAACCATCAGTTAAAATAAGCAGGAAGGATACCAATAAAGTTGTTGCCGCATGGCGTGATTTCAGGTACGGTATTGATCCTAATGCCAACAGGCGAGTTGGTTACAGCTATTCCAGCAATGGCGGCTTAACATGGTCAGTTTCCAGGTTACTCGATTCAACACTGCTTCCCGGCGGATTGACAAGGAACAGTGATCCTGTAGTTGCTGTTGATACAGCGGGTAATTTTTATATTGCTGTAATTGCTATACAGGGCTTATCAGGGGGTAACTTAACTCTTGCTGTATACAAATCAACCAATGGCGGGCAGACCTTCCCGCAGGCATTTATTTGTTCGCAAACAGGCACAGAAGATAAAGAATGGTTAACTACAGATCTAAGCAGTACGAGTCCGTTTTTAAACAGCCTGTATATAAGCTGGACAAGTTTTTCTCTGGGCGGTATAAAACTGACTAAATCTGTGAATGCAGGTGCAAACTGGTCAACACCGGTTGGCGTTAGTGATGTAACAGGCGGTGTGCAGGGTTCAGATATCTGCATAAGTAAAAACGGCCAGATAAATGTTGTTTGGCTTGGATTCAGCTCAAACGCCGAAGTTACTTATGACCGCTCGACAGATGGCGGCGTGACCTTTGGCACTGACCAGATCATAACATCAGGCGTATTTCCTGAAGGATTGCCGAATGATGTTAATACTTTCCCGACAATTGCGACTGATAACAGCTCGGGTCCAAGAAGCGGCTGGATATATGTAGCCTTTGCTGATAACCGCAGCGGAGATTGTGATGTTTTCTTAACGAAAAGTACGAACAGCGGTGTAAACTGGTCAGCTCCTTTGAGGGTAAATAATGATGAGATCGGGAACGGAACAGTACAGTACTGGCCAACTATCGCGGTAAATGATGCAGGCAATATTGCGATATTATTTATGGATACCAGGAATCATGTAAGTAATACAACGATAGAAGCTTTTGTTGCAAGGTCATATGACGGCGGCGTTACGTTTACAAATGAGCTCTTAAGCACGGAGCCATCTCCAACACTTATTCCGGGCACTAATGTAAGATTTGGAGATTATATTGATATGGATTATGCCGGCAAGAGACTGGTTCCGGTGTGGACTGATGAACGAGCAGGCGGTTTTAATATGGAAATATTCACATCTGAAATTGATGAACTTTTACCTGTTAGCGGAAACAACGGCAGCCTGCCAAGTGAATTCAGTCTTGCGCAGAATTACCCGAACCCGTTCAATCCTTCGACAAAAATATCTTTCAGCCTTCCTAAAGCATCGGAATTGAAGATAGAAGTGTATTCTGCACTGGGCACATTAATTAAAACCATTGCCAGCGGTAGTTTCCCGGCAGGGAAACACACAATGAATTTCAATGCAGGCTCGCTTTCAAGCGGTGTGTATTTTTATAAGTTAACAGCAGGTGAATTTTCAGAAACCAAGTCAATGATATTGATTAAATAGAAAGATTATGTTTAAAGATTATAAGTATACATGTGTTGATAGATTCTTGAAATACGTTCAGGTCGATACGCAGTCGGACCCGAATTCTGAAACATATCCTTCAACTGAAAAACAGAAGGATCTGGGCAGGATATTGGTTGCTGAACTGCTTGAAATGGGTATTAAAGATGCCCATATGGATGAATTTGGATATGTTTTCGGGACAATTGAAAGCAATACTGATAAGAAAGTCCCTGTTATCTGCTTCTGTTCTCATATGGATACATCACCGGACTCGAGTGGTGAAAATGTTAAGCCAATTCTTCACAAAAATTATCAGGGGGGCAATATAACGCTCCCCGGCGATAATACACAGGTATTGACGCCCGAAGTACATGCTGAGCTGAAGAATCAGATCGGGAATGACATAATTACCAGCGACGGTACAACTCTGCTGGGGGCTGATAATAAAGCGGGTGTTGCTGAAATTATGGATGCAGCAAACTACCTGATAGCACATCCGGAAATTAAACATGGCAAAATTCGCATTCTTTTCACTCCCGATGAAGAAGTTGGCAGGGGAGTTGAAAAGCTGGATATGGCGAAACTCGGGGCTGAATATGGCTATACCATGGATGGCGATAAAGCGGGCTGCGTTGAAGATGAGACATTTTCGGCGGATTCCGTTACAATAAAAATAAACGGTGTTATTACGCATCCCGGTTCAGCCTATGGCAAGATGGAAAACGCAATTAAAATTGCGGGTGATATCATTGCCGCTTTGCCAAAGGAT
>CAZQYL010000195.1:0-3822 GCA_964597425.1 uncultured Ignavibacteriales bacterium
ACCAGCTTAAAGCAGCTCAGGTATCCGGCAATACTGTTGAAGCAAACAGGATTAAACAGGAAATGTACAGCAAAATCCCTGCTGATAACATTTTTGAGTCTAAGTTCGGTATAAACGATGATAGATCAGCTACAGATGTGCCTGCACCGTTTAACAGCGACTGGTACAACTCTGATGTTACTGTTTATTCAGGAGCGATCAGATTTGGAGATCCTTATTTCAGACAAATAGATATGAAAATGGGTGAAGATGGCAATATGTACATTGCTTTAAACAGGGCAGCAGTTTCCGGTACAAACGGCAGAATTGATGTTTACAGATCTGCAAACGGAGGAGCTACCTGGACATATGTTAACGGAGTTACTACAACTACTGCATATTATGGAACAGTAAGTCTTCTGGTTGAAAGCAGAAACAATTCTATTGGTGATTCGACAAGAGTTTTTGTTTTCTATACAAGGAGCAACGGAACAAATAATGACGATGCTACAATGAATTTTGCAAGTTTCAGAAGAGACGGTAACGGCTGGTATAGTGCACAGATCGCAGCACCTCCCGGAGGCCAGGAGTATTCTTTTACTTCTGCTGTTAGTGACGGAGCATTTTATACAACCGCAACATGGGTTGGAGTAATGTGTACTGAATCAAACAATGCACTTTCAACCACTAACGCATTCAGGTATTACAGAAGCGTTGATTGGGGTGCTACATGGACAGGTGTAACATTCAGTTCCGGATGGGATGATTTCTATCCAAGTGCAGAATTGAGACCAGGCTCGGGTTCATCAAGTGATTCAGTATGGATCGCAGTAGAAAGAAGATTCTCAGCAACAAACTATGAGATCAGGATCATCAGGACACCCTGGACACCAACAGCATCAAATAATACTTATTTTGTTACTTCTGGCGGCTCAGGTGTTAAATACGAAAAACCGGCTTTGACAGTAAAACAGAACAGAGCATGTGACTCAGCAATGTTCACAGTTACTAAAAACGGCGTATCATATTACTGCCCAACAATTAATGGCGGCGGTGCATGGAGCGTTGACTTTACACTCGGCGGAACCGGTAACGGTAATAACAAAGCGTTTACCTGGTGTTCATCAAATGCAAACGGTAACGAACCTTTCAATGGGCTTTGGGTATCCAGTGATGGAGACTCAATAAACATAAGAGTAGGCGGAAGGATTGGAAATCTTGGAGCAACAGTTTACAAGAGAAATAATAATACAGCTTCCACTTCAGTTTCTCCAACATGTATAGTGTATTCACCGGTTCCGACAACCAGCTTATGCGCTTTTTCATACGCAGGATTCGGACCAACAAACATCTATGCTAACCAGGAAGGACTTGTAACAGGAATACAGCCGGTTGGCTCAGAAATTCCAAATACATTCAGTTTAAACCAGAACTATCCTAATCCGTTCAACCCTGTAACAAATATTAAGTTCAATCTGCCAAAATCAGGTTCAGTTAAACTTATAGTGTTTGATGTTATGGGAAGAGAAGTTGCAACAATGTTTGACGAAAACATGAATGCAGGTTCCTATACAACTGATTTTGATGCTTCAGGACTATCAAGCGGTATATATTTCTATAAGCTTATAACAGCAGATTTTACAGACACAAAGAAAATGATGCTTGTAAAATAACGCAGAAGTAAGAAAGAAATTTAATGAATTGAAAGCCTCCATAGAAATATGGGGGCTTTTTTGTTAAATGCAGTTAATTTTCATTTGAATAACATAAGATTTACAAGTATATTTATGTAATATTTCTAAAAATTTAACATAATTTTATGAAACCATGGGCATTAATTTTAGGTGCTTCCAGCGGATTTGGGGGAGCAGTTTCTCTTGAGCTTGCGAAGCATGGCTATAATATTTTTGGTGTGCATCTTGATAGAGCCATAACCGTTCCCGATGTAAAAAGTCTCATTAGAAAAATTGAACACACAAAACAACATGCTGTTTTTTTTAATATTAATGCAGCAGATGCAATTAAGCGAAACGAGGTTCTTGACGAAATAACCGAGAGACTCAGCGGTCACGAAAAAGGAAGTATCAAAGTACTAGTACACTCGCTCGCCTTCGGGACATTGAAGCCTTTTATTGCAAAATCTCAGGCGAATTGTATTTCGCAGGCGCAGATGGAAATGACACTTGATGTAATGGCCAATTCACTGGTTTACTGGACACAGGGCCTTATCTTCCGCAATTTGCTTGCTGAAGGCGGAAGGATATTTACACTAACCAGTGCCGGATCTCATTCGGTGATACCTTCCTACGGGGCGGTATCTGCTGCAAAGGCAGCCCTGGAAGCACACACAAGACAGCTGGCATATGAGCTTGCACCAATGAAAGTTACTGCAAATTCTATTATGGCAGGTGTAACCGATACCCCCGCTTTACAGAAAATTCCCGGTGCAAAGAATATGATCGATTCTACCAAACTCAAAAATCCGCAGGGCAGATTAACGCACCCAGAAGATGTGGCAAAAGCCATCCTGATGCTGTGCTCAGAAGAAGCCGGCTGGATCTCGGGTAATTTGATAGGTGTTGATGGTGCAGAGGATATCATAAACTTTACCGGCGAAAGGGTTGCTCATCATATCAAATAAGATTAACTTATCATAGATTCAATCTCTTTTATTAATAAATATCTAAATTATACAGGTTATGTTCGAATTTGGATTTACTGAGGAGCAGCTAATGCTCCGTGAAATGGTTCGCGATTTTGCTGTAAATGAATTAAAACCAATAGCGCAGCAAATTGATCAAAACGAAAAGATCCCTTCCGAAATTATCAGGAAACTGGCAGAGCTTGGGCTTCTGGGTGCTTCCATTCCGGAAGAATACGGCGGCGGCGGTTTTGGTGAAGTTGGATACTGCATCATGCAGGAAGAGATCTCCCGTGCATGTCTATCTACCGCTACATTTATAGGCGCACACCAATCCATAGGTACCAACGCTATTTACCTTGGAGGAAGCGAAGAGCTTAAACAAAAATATGTTGTCCCTCTTGCTAAAGGTGAAAAGATCGGTGCATTTTGTCTGACTGAAGTACAGGCAGGTTCTGATTCTTTTAATGTAAAGACCACAGCGGAGCTTGATGGCGATGAATGGGTAATTAACGGTGATAAGATGTGGATAACAAACGGCGGTCTTGCCGATATAATATCCGTTTTTGCCAGAACTCCCAAAGGAGTTACGGCGTTTGTAGTCGAAACCAGTATGCCAGGATTTACTGCAGGCCCGCCTGAAAAGAAAATGGGTATTAGAGGCAGTACAACCAATGCGATAACTTTTGATAATATCAGGGTTCCTAAAGAGAACATGATAGGTACTGAAGGCAGGGGATTTTTGATAGCTATGAAAACCCTTGATGCCGGAAGGCTTGGGCTTGGGGCGGCAACACTTGGGGCAGCAAAAGAAATGCTCGAGATGTCATCAAGGTATGCAAAGGAACGTATACAGTTCGATCATCCCATCAGCCATTTTCAGGCTATCCAGTTCATGCTGGCCGAAATGGCAACAACAATATATGCTATGGAATCCATTATTTACAGAACAGCGGTAGATTATGACCTGAAAAAGAATATCAGTACTCATTCAGCTATGGTTAAATTGTTCTGTTCTGAAGGTCTTGATAAGGTTGTTGATATGGCTGTACAGATTCACGGCGGTATGGGGTATTCCAGGGAGTATCCAATTGAAAGATTCTACAGGGATTCACGTATTAACAAGATATTTGAAGGGACAAATGAAATTCAAAAAGGCATTATTGCCCGTGATATATTGAAGCACAATGGAGTTATGTAGC
>CAZQYL010000195.1:3922-5109 GCA_964597425.1 uncultured Ignavibacteriales bacterium
ATTATGCACACTATGGATTCAGCTTCCACAGTTGAGGCTGAGTATGAGGACCTGATGACAAATTATCTTAACGGTAAAAAACCTGAAGATGAAATGCTTGGGGTAAAGAACGTTAAGAAACGCTTATTTGAAGAGGATAATCATTTATGCGGAGAGATCACTTTTGATTTTGATGATATTACATCGCTGAAATTTTTCAGCTATAAAGAAAAAGTTTGGGCCTATTCTCTTGGCGGTGGAAGTCTGTTTGGCGGCAGCGAGACTTTCTTCTCATCTAACGGAACATTTGGCGGTGAAAATATGCCCGCAATATTCTGGGATGGAAATGAAGATGAGTTTAAATTCAAAACTACCGTAGCTCAAAATGACAAGAAGAACGAAAGCTTGCTTGATATCTGGAAGAAGAATAAATAATAAAATTCGATAGCAGTTTAAAAATCATGCTTTTCAAGACGTCTCATTGGGACGTCTTTTTTTATGTGTATTTTGTCTATCCGGTCTTATCCTCTTATTCAGCAGCAAGAACTTTTTCCAGTTTTTCCACTCTTCTTCTCAGGTCTGCGCTTCTGTAGATCAATTGAAAGATAACTGCGGATAATAAAAGAATTATACTGATAAAGAAGAAACCTATCCTGTAGAAAACAATCAGCATTTCATTAAGCGGAGTATAGATGTTCTTTACGAATACTTCACTTTTGGTTCGCTGGTATTTAGTTTCATCTATCTGGTCGCTGGAAAAGATATTTTTGATCTTCTCAATCTGCAATTGAACTTTCTTGACACTATACAGCATATCATCAATGCGGCTATCAATAGAATCCATGGAGGCTTTTTTTACTCCGGCTGATTCAAGCGTTTTTACGGAGTAATTGTTGAAAACAGGCTTTGTTAATGAACCACCCAAAATTACCAACAATAACAATAATCCCGCTACTCCGTACAAAATTTGATATAAATTCTTCATATTCCTTTATTTTGATATATTTTACAGCAAATTATATAACAAAGAAATGAGTCAATTTTATCCAATTTATTGCAATTGAATAACTCATAAAATTTCGGTAAATTTGTTAAATAAAGTGAAATATTGAGAATTTTTCATTTTTTATGCACCCGTAGCTCAACTGGATAGAGCATCTGACTACGGATCAGAAGGTTTGGGGTTCGACTCCCTACGGGTGTACAAA
>CAZQYL010000196.1:0-5053 GCA_964597425.1 uncultured Ignavibacteriales bacterium
ATAAATACGGCATTGACCATATTAAGACAATTCTTGCCGATATGGAAAAATGGATGACAGAACATGAATATGAATCGCTGAAAATGATGAGGGGCTCTATGAGCCACAAATCAGTAGCAAACCCCGGTGCATTTGAAAGAGCTAACTACATGAAAGCGCTTAACAGCTTTAAATGATGTAGTGACCCTGCTTAGCAGAAACGCGGGACCTTCTTCCACTATGCGGGTATTAAGGCAGACCTCAAAAGCACAAATATGGCAGAAAGCAAAAGCTTATGCCGGGTTTAGAACTGGTATAGTGATTTCAAAATTTCTCTTAAGAGAGGTGTAATATGAGAATTCACCATATGATCGCAGCACTTGCTGTATTATTACTTATATCCTGCGGTGAGGATAATACCGTTATTCAAACGAATAATCCGCAGCCGGTCTATTCACATGCATTAATTGAGCTCTCCGGTCCGGGATTAAGAGAATATCATGATACGATCCCCTTAACATTTGAAAATACTGATTCTATATATGTTGAGTTCTGGTCTGAGACTGATATTGATACTACAGATTATGTAATTGTTAGTATTGCTGTATACGATACACTTGCAGGCGGTTCTACATATTTCAGCAATTATTTCACTGAAAATACAAGAGATCTGAACCGGGTGCATGGGTTCGGTTTTAGCATGGTTAACGCAACAATAAAACTGGAGTGCACATTGCTTAAGGGAAGTATAGATGATAAATTTCTGAGGATAAGGAATCTGAATATTTACAAAAAATAGTTTATAAAACTTTATTACTACTTAATATGGATGAAAAAATATATTCAATGCCAAGAATAGGCGACCCTGCACCTGAATTTAAAGCTGTCACAACACAAGGCGAAATTAATTTCCCTGCAGATTATTCAGGAGACTGGGTAATTCTGTTCAGCCACCCTGCTGATTTCACACCTGTATGCACATCAGAGTTCATGACATTTGCAAAGATGGAAGGCGAATTCGCAAAAGCGAACTGTAAACTTGTTGGACTTTCAGTTGACGGGTTATACAGTCACATTGCATGGCTAAGAACTATTAAGGAAAAGATAGAATACAGAGGTATGAAAGAAATTGAAGTCAAGTTTCCTCTCATAGAAGATATCACAATGGAAGTTGCGAAGAAGTACGGAATGATACAGCCGGGCGAAAGCGCTACAAAAGCAGTCCGCGCAGTCTTCTTTATTGATCCCAAAGGAACAATAAGAACAATAGTATACTATCCATTGAATGTAGGCAGAAATTTTGATGAGCTTTACAGAGTTTTAATTGCCCTTCAGACTTCTGATAAATTCGGTGTCGCAACTCCTGCTGACTGGAGACCCGGTGATGACGTTATAGTACCCCCGGCAGGTTCCTGCGGTGTTGCTAAAGAAAGAATGAACAACAAGGATGAAGATGTTAAATGTTATGATTGGTTCTTCTGCACGAAGAAACTTGGTAAAGATAAGATATTTGATGAGATTCTCCTGAAGAACTAAATCAAATGAATTTGGGAGCTATTTTGATTAATTTTTGGTTATATTAGTACGTGGGGAAATAAAAGCAGACCCACTGAGAAAGGAGCGTGTATGATAAGTATAAGTTTTAGGAGGGCAAGGGCATAACCTGCCCAATCCTATTTGAAGCCTCTCATATTTGATATGAGAGGCTTTTTAATTTACAGCCCTTCGTAATCTATGAACAGCTCTTCACCTGCCTGAATATCACGCGAAGCATAGTACTCATACTCTTCATCTGAATGCAGATTGGGTTTATCGGAATGATTAAGATACCATCCAACACTGATGCGGTTAAAATCACCCGGCATTGAGTAACCATCCTCAAATTTAATAGAGAAATTCTCCTTTAGTTCATGAGAAATATTCAGTTTTTCATAATCTTCGTTTGATACCCATATAACATCGTTTTCATGGAATAGTGTATGAAGCTTATCGCCTTTTTTTATGAAAGAAGTAGAAAAAACGCCGATACCGGCATCTTCGATTGTAGATTTTTTGAGTCTGAATTGCATTAATATCCTGTAATGTAAATTAAATAATCTCCGTAAGGGTAAATCCCTTATTAATACACAAAAATAAAAATAAATGATCGAACTTAAAATGCAAAGAACCGGAATTTCAGTAAACATAAGAACATAAAAAAAGAGAGTAAATAAACTCTCTTTAGAAATTCAAATCCGTATACGCTGTTTACGGGAAAGTAACTGCAAAACCAGAAATTGAAAATGTGACTTTATTTCCGCTTATATCAATATACTTAATGGTATAACTTTCCTTTCCGCCCACTTTAAAATTGGCTGTTGGATTTGCGGCGGATATTTTAAATTCTACCGGCGCATTAACAACCGGCGAGACGATCTTTACAAAATAATCATTTGGTCCGAATTCAGTTACAGTCATATTTCCGATTGAATAAATTCCAACCTCACTCGCAAAATACTCCGGAACCACTATGTTCTGCTCAGCTACCCTGTTGATAGTCATTGGTACGTTTTCATATGCAAATACAAGGCTTACTATTTCAATTCTCATTTTATTATCATTGGCACTTTCTGTCTTATTGCCAAATCGTAAGCCTTCTGAAATAGCATTTTTAATAACCGGATCAAATTCCGCAGCCCCGTCTTCTGTCAGTTCAATTACAACATTTTTTGTACGGAATAACTTAGTTAACAAAAACATGTTATCCTTGGGATATTTCGCCGCAAAATCGTTATGGAATACGACTGAATCCTTATCTATACCTCTTTCTTCAATTCCGGAGCTTGTAAAGCTGATCTTCAATTTACCTATCTTGGCCTCAGAAATATTTGCGCTTATCAGAATATCATTTATCATCTTTTTGATACCGATATCAGTTGAAGATGAAAATGACTGAAGAAGGGCATCAGCATTTTCTGAAGATGATGGAACCCATTTAGATTCCAGGATTCCCATACTATTCGTTTTAGGTGCACTGTTCTCATCAACAAGCACAGAAGGCAAAGTCAAATTACCCGGCGGTGTTTTGAATAAGACACCCTGCTGCGAAAACAATTGAATGTTTAAGAGTAAGACCGTAATTATTATTTTATATATCATTTTATTGATGTCAAGCTTATGCCTATAGTTACTGCAAATTTAATAAAACCTCTAACTATATAAAAAACCATAATTAGTACGCAGTTTGAATATCGCTGAAAATACTCTATAATTCATTCAGAATCGATACCAATCCGGATAAAAAAAGAGAGCTTTTTAGGCTCTCTTTTTGTCAATTAACCATAGCTAACACGGAGGAAACAATTTCAGCTATTTAAACAAACCAAAAACTAACATCTTTCGAAAATTTCTATTTCCTTAATCATCATCATCTACATCTTGTTTATCATTATGTTTATTCTTTTTGTTTTTATACCACCCTTTGTGTTTGCCGTTGTCATCATGTTTATGTTTCTTTTCCTTTTCATAATTCTGGGTGTTATATTTGTAGTTACCATTTCTGTCATATCCGTTTACATTATAACCCTGTCTGTCATATCCGTATTGGTCATACCCGTTCCTGTCATATCCATCCCTGTTATAACCTTTTTGGCTATATCCTTCTCTATTGTATCCCTGCCTGTCATACCCATATTTATCATATCCTTCGTAATCATACCCGTCAGAATTACCGATTGATATATCCGGAATAACGATCTTAATTGAACCAGGGTTATCATCCTGGCTATAAATATTTGCAGTTTGTGCGGAAATTGCCGCAAAGATTATGAATGCAGCTAAGATGGTTTTTTTAATCATTTGGTATTACTCCTTTTAGAGGATTTATAAAATTTCCGGAGATGAACCTCTCCGTTATAACTCCTGAAACAAACCTCAGGCTCTCGTGTTCCTGTTTTAATGTAACCGTTTGTAAATGTATCAATATTCACATAAAATCAAGCATTACCGCGACTGGTCTTAAATTAGAATTGTAATGAAATCCGGAAATCATTATGTTCTTAAAAGTTCAATTAAAACATGGAGGATAAATGAAAAGTCTGATTACAAGATACAAGATTCCCTTTTTTGCATTGGTTCTGGCTGCGGCAATTTTTTCATTCAACGGAAGTTTTGAGTTTTCCGGCGATAGAGATATTGATGCAATAGAAACAGAAAACTTTGCTCTTAATAATGTCACTATCAGCCCGTTAGATCAGGTTTCAAACCTAAATGCTTCAGTTCAGTTGAACAGGCATATTAATTTTGGCTCTGACTTCAGCCTTGCTGATACAATTACATTGCCTGCTAATCCGGGTCCCGCAAACAATGGACTCAGCGCCGCAGGCGCAGGTATGTTGTTTAACCTCATTGCCGGTCCAAGAGATCTTTATGTTACAGCGATCAAAACCGCACTAACAGCAGCTGCAGGAGCTCCTGTCCGCTTCGAAGTATACATCCGTAATGGTAATGCACTTGGCGGACCTGTCGGTTCAGGTCCGGGCAGTTCTTTGGCAGGATGGACATTGATTGATACTGCAGACGGAATCCAGGGACCGGTTGCAAATGGTATTTCTGAATTGATATATATTGGACCAATTCCGGTAGGTGCCGGTGATACTGTTGGTGTTGCTCTTAAGTTTTTGATAGCAGGTCCGCGATACTTTGGAACAGGTACACCGCCGCTTGAGAATTATCTTGATACTAATCTCAGATTGATAACAGGCGATGCACGTTCAGCTGTGTTCACAGCCGGCGGCACATTCTTTACTTCACGTGCTCTAACTGGTGAGCTGCGTTATGTTGTTAGCACAACCACAGGGATTACAAACCTGAACACAGGTATACCCGAAGGATATAAATTATCACAGAATTACCCGAATCCGTTCAACCCAAGCACTAACATTAAGTTTGATATCCCTGAAAAGAACAATGTAACATTAAAAGTGTACAATGTGCATGGTCAGGAAGTAGCAGTACTGGCAAATGGTGAGTACACAGCGGGCTCATATGTGGTAAACTGGAATGCCTCAGGCATTGCAAGCGGAGTGTATTTCTA
>CAZQYL010000197.1:0-5014 GCA_964597425.1 uncultured Ignavibacteriales bacterium
CTTTTGAGTTAGTTACTTCAGCAAAATTCCCGGCAATTCATCAATTGAATCAACCATAAACGCAATCCCTTTAAATTCATCTTTTCCTAAATAATCTTTTACCCAGCCCGGAGTATGTTTATGTACTTTCTGAATTACTTTCAGCCTGGAAAATCTGTCATCGTTCATACGCAAATAAAGGGGAAGAGCAAGGTCAAGCGAAAACACATCGCCAATTACATAATCGGGTTTTTCGGCCAGCAGAATATTAAAATAATTCTTTCTTCTCAGGTTCACTTTATAGCGTTTGGTAATTTCCAGTGATTCAGGAAGCTCTTTAAATGAATTATCAACCACAAATTTCCTGGCATCTCCTATTGCATGCAATCTGCCCCTTACGATGGCGTTTTCGTTCGTAACGGTCTGGCCTGCTTTGCGGAACAGGTGTTCAATTTTTTCAGTCTTGGAGTTTGATACGACAACAATTTCAACCCCAGCGGAATTCAGTTTCTTCACAATTGCACCCGCAGTTTCAACCGGCTTCAATTTACCTTCAAGTTTAAACTGTGTTGTGGATCTCATAAAACAATCATTGGAATACTCTGCAAGCGACATTCCATCCTTTTTTAAAACGGCGTCCTTTATCCCGGCAAGCTCCTGTTTGAAATGTGAGTAAGAGCGTTTACTTGCTGCTCTGTTTATATAGTCAAATATCGCATTGTTATCTCCAAACGGGTCTTCCTGGTAATAACATGAAACACTCCCCTCCCAAAACCAGCCGTATTCATAAGGTGTGTTATTCATATCCGCTTTCGCTTCCTGGAGAAGCTTATCGATATCTAAAGGTGTAACGCCTGTGAGCGCAGCAGTGGCATTCAATATGTAATTCCACACATAACCAGCTTCAATATCCTGGTTTGTCCATACTCCGTCAAAATCTGAAATTAATTTAACAATAGCCATATTATGCTTTTTAAATTACTGTAAATGTATTATTTTCGGGGATTAATTTTCAAATTTAACATTAATCTTCAATTAATTTAATGCAAGAATCCGGTTCAAAAAATATCTCTGGCGGTTCAAAAAATTCTCCGGGCAGTCCCAAAAATCCGCTGGAACATAAAAAGAATGTATCCGCAATTGTAATAGTTGCGGCATTGGGTTACTTTGTGGATATTTATGACCTGATTTTATTCAGTATTGTAAGAATATCATCGCTTAAATCACTGGGTGTAACAGGCGATGCACTGCTTTCAGATGGTGTAATGCTGCTTAACATGCAGATGGCGGGAATGCTTATTGGCGGAATTTTGTGGGGAATACTTGGTGACAAGAAAGGAAGAATTTCTGTTCTGTTTGGTTCTATAATAATGTATTCTGTTGCTAATATTCTAAACGGATTTGTGATGGATGTTCAGCAGTATGCAATACTTAGAGTAATTGCCGGAATAGGTCTGGCTGGTGAGCTTGGCGCGGGAATTACTTTGGTAAGCGAAGTAATGAGCAAGGAGTCGCGCGGCTACGGGACTACAATTGTTGCATCTGTGGGAATACTTGGTGCAGTTGTTGCGGCTTTTGTTGCTGATATTTTTGACTGGAGGACAGCTTATTTTGTTGGTGGTGGATTAGGATTACTGCTTCTGTTTTTAAGGATTGGTGTATATGAATCAGGTATGTTCAAAAATATCAAGAAGGATGAAATCGGCAGGGGACAGTTTCAGCATCTGTTTACAAACTGGGCCAGGTTTAAGAAGTATGTTAAATGTATACTCATTGGTGCCCCGCTTTGGTTTGTAGTTGGAGTGCTTATCACTTTCAGTGATGCTTTTGCTAAAGCACTCGGAGTTGAAGGCATTGCCCCCGCGAAATCAGTGATGTTCACATATATCGGTCTTGCGTTCGGCGATCTTTTAAGCGGATACCTGAGCCAATATTTTAAATCAAGAAAAAAGATCATTTTTGCTTTTATACTTTCAACCAATATTCTGATAGTGATATATCTTTTCTTCAATAGTTTCGGTTCGTTTTACTTTTATTCAATTTGCCTGCTGCTTGGAGTGAGCTGCGGATACTGGGCTGTGTTTGTTACCAATGCATCTGAACAGTTTGGTACGAATCTAAGGGCAACTGTAACAACAACTGTGCCTAATTTCGTAAGGGGAGCAGTTGTTCCGCTAACTCTATTGTTTCAGTACTTAAAGGGTCCAACAGGAATAATTTACTCTGCGGCAATAGTTGCAGGAATCGCACTTTTATTGGCATATATTTCAGCATCAAAGCTTGAAGAAACTTACGGCAAAGATCTCGACTACATCGAGATGATATAATTCAAGTTAAATACTTATAATTAATAAATTTATAACAACTTAAAAAATAGCATTTCAGTTTAAATTCTTATATAATAATTTGTACCTTACATTATAAATCACACTACTATTATTCCAATGAAAAAGATTTTTGTTTTTACTGTTTTGGTACTCTCTCTGATATCAGGATCTAGTTCTTTTGCCAATTACACAACTCCCGGAACATCTGTCAGCTGGAATTTAAATGACCTTGTAACAAATTCAGGCGGCATAGTAACATTTTCAGGAGGAAGTTATCTTATTAACGATACATTAATAGTTTCTTCATCAGATACGATTAAAATTTTAAGTAACGCAACTGTTAAACTGGCATTGAATGTAGTTTTCCTTGTAAATGGCGCGTTGATTGTAAATCCGCCTGATTCACTTAAATTCACTTCAATCGATACCACACAAAAATTCTCAGAACTCAGGCTTGATGCGGCAAGTAACACTTCATCGTTCAATAAATTTATATATGAATACAGCTTCAATGGTTTAAGGCTGCTGACCGTAAGCCCTTCATTTACAAATTGTACTTTCCGCTATAACTGCAACGGCAATTCATCAGTAACTGTACCGGCGCTTAATTTATTCAACTCAAACCCGGTGATAACAAATTGTTTGTTTTACAGGAATTACAGGGCAGCAATTGCAGGAGGTTCAAATATCGCTAACGCACCGCAGATATTAAACAGCCAGTTCATCGAAAACAACCTGCTAAATGGAAACGTACCTCAGATAAATTTGGGGCAATCCGGTACTGGTACAACTATAATAAGGGGTTGCTTGATCAGGGGAATCTCAGTTCAATCAGGCGGCATAGCGGCATTACCAATAGGAACTCTTACAGTAATTATAGAAAACAATAACATCAGAAAAAACCGTTACGGCATTGCGCTCAACGGAAGCGTTAATGCGATCATCAGGGGGAATATTATTGACAGCAATAACATCCAGGGTTCTCCTAATCTTGGCGGAAGCGGATTGAATTTTGTAGGCTCGGGTATTACCGCAAAAGTTTCGAAAAATATTATCCGCTGGAATTTGTGGGGAGTAACTTTGCAAAGCAATGCAGCACCGGTTTTTGGTGACCTCAGCATTTCTGATACAAATTTTGTTGGTATGAACCAGATACACAGTAATTCAAACAGCGGCATCTTTTATGATTTCTATAATAATACTCCAAATCCTATTAAAGCAGAAAATAATTTCTGGGGAACAATGAACCAGGATAGCGTAGAAGCTCATATTTTCCATCAGCCTGATAGCTCCGCCTTTGGGATGGTTGACTACCTCCCATTGTGGGCACCGGTTGGAGTTACTGTGACAAATCTTGAGGTACCTTTAAATTTTAAATTGTACGATGCATATCCAAATCCTTTTAATCCGGTTACCACAATCAAGTTTGATATTTCAAGTAATTCGGATGTGAAACTGTTTGTTTTTGATATAACCGGCAGGCAAGCGGCAATGTTGGTTGATCAGAATTTGAATTCCGGCAAATACTCGGTAAATTTTGATGCTTCAAATCTCGCAAGCGGGATTTATTTTTATAAACTTCAAACCGAAGGCTTCATTTCTGCAAAAAAGCTGGTTTTAATAAAGTAACCTGTTACTGCCGGTAATATTGAAAGATTGTACTTATTTAGCTATTTTAAAACATTCATCCAATAAAAACTAGATTATGAAATTAAACAGAACGGTCTTTTTAATCCTTGCTGCAATAATTATCGGCGGGATATCACTTGTAGGTTATAAATTTGCTGAAAACGGGACGGGATCCCAGCAAACTGAGATTCAGGAAAAGTATTCTCAGGTGAAAATATTCGCCGCAAGTGAATCAGATTTTCACGCCATTGAAAATGCTGGGCTTGATCTTGATCATGTTGAATCAATTGATAATTATGTAGTAGCTTGGCTATCGGCATCAGAAATTGAAATGCTGAGGAAATCAGGGGTTGCCTACCAGGTTACAGTTGATGACTGGATGCAGTATTACAACAGCAGACCTGTTATGAGCGAACCTGAAAGACGCCATGCGATACAGCAATCAGCCAATGATTTTAATGTAACCCATTCAGTTTACGGTTCAATGGGCGGATATATGACTTATGCGCAGGTAGTCAACAAACTTGATTCTATGAGATTGGAGTACCCCGGACTTATTTCTTCTAAATTTTCAATTGGTAGTACTCATTTGGGAAATCAGATGTGGACTGTCAGGGTTTCGAATAGTCCAGATGCACCAACAGGCAGACCGGAGGTTTGGTTTCATTCATTGATCCATGCAAGAGAGCCGATGAGTATGACCCAGAATATGTATTTCATTTATTGGCTGCTTGAAAACTACAATATAGACCCGTATGCAACATATATTTTGCGATACAGAGAACTTTATTTTACACCGGTATTTAATGCAGATGGGTATTTATATAACGAGTCAACTAATCCCGGCGGCGGCGGAATGTATCGCATCAGCAGAAAGCCATGTACGGGCGGTATTGGTGCTGATTTGAACAGGAATTACGGACCATATGAATTCTGGAACTGGGCAGGCGGCGGATCATCAACGGTTTGCGGAAGCGAGACTTTCAGGGGTAACCTGCCATTTGACCAGGTTGAAACACAGAATGCAATGAACTTTGTTAACTCAAGGAATTTTAAAGGAGCGTTAAGTTATCATACAT
>CAZQYL010000198.1:0-4969 GCA_964597425.1 uncultured Ignavibacteriales bacterium
GCGCTTGCCTGGTCAATGGTATCTTCATAAATAAAGCTCGCTTCAAGTTCTTTCTGCCATATTGAATCACCCGAAAACCTATAGCCCTTTTCTGATTTGCGTTTTGAGTATAGCAGGATAAGATCACGGGCAATTTCCTGTATCTTCTTCTTGGTTTTCTGCTTGATGCGTTCCCACTCACTGCCGCCAAGCTTATTGAGTTTTGGAGTAACACCTTCCTGCGCAGAGAACTTTTTAATCAGGTTAAGAGAATTCAGGTTAACGAAAACAGTATCATTATCTTTATAAAGCAGTTTTACCGCTTCCTGCTCAACACCTCCGGTAACAATTTTTTTCAGTCCCGCATATTTACCTATGCCAAAATTCTGATGAACCATAAAGTCACCGTAATTAACAGTGCTCAGTTCCTTAAAAGTAATACCGCCGAATTTCCTTTTGCGCTTAGCCGGTCTGAAATACCTTCCGAATACCTGGTGCTCAGTATAGACAGCCATATTTGCCGATGGCAGAATAAACCCTTCGTGGAATGAGCCATTCAGGAATTTTATACCGGGCAGGTTTTCTGTGTTCAGCAGGTCTTCAACAAGCTCACGTGTGCGGTTAAGCTGGTATTCATCGGTGCAGCTTATGAAAACTTCAAATCCTGAGGAAGTGAGTTCCTTCAGATTTTCAGCGAATAGTTTTGAATTTGAGTTAAATGAGGGCTGGGTTTTTGCATCAAAGAACAATTCTTTGATCTTTTCTTTTTCTTCGTTGTTAAATGAAGCGCTTTTGATCAGCGGAAATCCTGAAAAGTAAGACCTTTTGAAATTTATGCTCTTGAAATAAATACCAGGCATATCTTCTTTTATAAGGTCAGGTTCATCCATCAAAAACAGGGTATCATTCTTAATGTAATCTATAAGTTTTTCAGTTGAGTTGTCTTCAAGGTTCATAGTTTCAGCCGAAGGCAGTATTTCGACTGATTCAAGCTGCGCTATAGAGCGTTGTGTAACAGGGTCAAATTCCCTTATTGATTCAACTATATCTCCATAGAACTCTATCCTTACGGGCTGATTAAGATTTTCAGTGTATATATCAATTATACCGCCGCGTACTGCGTAATCGTTTTCTTCTTCAACAATTTTCTTTTTGGTGAAATTGAATTCCTTTAGTTTAGCAACAAGTTCATCAAAGCTGAACTCAGTATCTTTTTTAAGGGATATTATATTCTTTCTGAATGTTTCTTCAGTTATAATGTTTTTATCTAATGCGGCAGGGGATGTTACCAGAATGAAACTTTCATTACCTGTAAGTTTTTTCAAAGTACTTGAAAGTGGAGTTACATCAGATTCAAATTCTTCGTCAAATTCGCCAAGGTACAGCGAAGTTTTATCTTCGCCAAGCAGCAGGTTCAGGTCATCTTTCAGTTTGAAAAGTTTGCCGGAATCATTTGAACAAAAAACTATTTTTTTGTTCGATTCAAATAATTGCGCAATTACAAACGAAGTAAGTGATCCGCGGATGCCGGTAAAGAAAATATCATTTCCGCCTGAAGAGGAGATTTCCCTGAATTCAGGTGATTGACGTACTTTATCCTGTAATACTTTTAACAAAGCCTGTTACTCAATTCAATAAATTCATTAATGCTTAAACTCTCTGCTCTTCTGCCCAGGTCAATTTCAGCTTTCGATAAGTCCGCTTCAATATTTTTAAGTGAATTTCTAAGTGTTTTTCTCCTGGTTCCAAAAGCTGCTTTTACAAGCTTCCTGAAGAAATCGATATTATTCACTTTTTCTTCCTGTGACACAGAAAAATCAAAATATATAATTCTTGAATCAACTTTGGGTTTAGGATAAAAACAATTCCGTGAAACTTTGAACAGCAGTTTAGATGAGCCGAAAACATTAAGCAGTACGCTCGGTATCCCGTATTCTTTATTATTCGGGTCAGCCGTTATACGGCGTGCGACTTCTTCCTGTATCATTAACTGGGCATCTTTAACAATTGTTCTGTTATCCATCAGCTTAAAAATTATAGGGGAAGTAATATTGTAAGGAATGTTGCCTATTACACGGAGTTTTTCGACCTTATTCTCCAAAAGTTCACTCAGATCAAGTTTCAGAAAATCGCGGTTAATAATATTTAAGCCAGGGAATAATTCCTTCAGGATAGCACAATTATTCCTGTCAAGCTCAATTGCTGTCAGGTTGGATGTTTTTTCGAGAATGTATCTTGTTAGTGCACCTTTGCCCGGACCTATTTCAACAATGTGCTCGCCCGGCTCAATTTCAAAAGTGTTGACAATATTCCTGCAGATATTTTCATCTGTCAGGTAATTCTGCCCAAGTGATTTTTTAGGGCGCGTGCTGTATGTATGTTTATCGTTCAATTTATACTCAGGGATTCAATATCAGCAGATCGAATTTCTTATCTATCATCTCAGGCTCACCTGAAACGTTCTTCTTGTAGTCACCGTAACTCCACATTCTTGCCTGGTCACTGTAGTGGCTGCTTACAGGCTGCCCTGATTGACCAGTTGAGTTAATAGTTAACGGGTGATCAATATCAGACATATTAACCAGCATTCTCATTGATGCACCTACAACAACATCAAAATTCCCTTTTTCTATTACATCACTGAAACGGTACTCAGTATTGTTAACGCTGGTCTGGTCACCCCCAACATCAAATGGTCCTATATTGAATGTTTCATCCAGCGCATCAACAAATCCAAGCGGGTGACGGAATTTTATAGTATGTACTGAACCCCATTGCCATGTGTTCTTATCTTTCCCCGGGAATTTAGCTTTGAGAAATTCAACTGCCTGTGTTATGCTTTTGCGGACAATATCAGGACGGGTCTCAGTTTTATCGGTTATCACATTATCAAACCATAGGTTATCAGGCTGATTCATCAGAATTTCAAGTGAGCGGTAAGGGATGTTTTGAATTGCGATAAAATCATTGAAAATATTGGCACCCAATTCATCTTCAAAAGTATTCTTAACCAGGAATATGAGAAACGCGTTATATAATAAACCCAAGGCATCATTCTTGGTCATATCGCCATTCCAGATCCTGAGCTTTTCTACTGCCCACTCAACATCTTCATCACCTAAATTGAAGTTTGTGTGGGTGTCAGTATATAGATCTTTCAATATCCCAAGTGCATACGGAGATTCATAACTGTTCTGTAACAGCTTAAAATCCTCAATATCAAAAACAGTTTTGCTGTTAATAAACTTACTTATGCTGTTGAATCTGGACGAAGGCTCCCACAGGTAAGAAATGTAATACTTTTCTTTATTGTCTTTCATCCAATCTGCCGGATTGGTGTTGGCTGTTACAATATAACCTTCCGGCGGATTGTATACTTCTGGCATTTTGTCGAACTCAATAAAACCTGTCCAGTTTATTTCATCTTCACCCGGGAAAATATAACTGTAATCAATATTTGTTTTTCTTACAGGAATCTTACCGCCTGCCCTGTATCCAATATTACCATAGATATCAGCATAAATAAAATTCTGTGCAGGTACACAATAATCCTTTAAAGAACTTTTAAATTCATCCCAGTTCTTAGCGGTATTTATTCCGAAGAAACATTTTACCTCATCGCTGTTTTCAAAACCTGTCCAGCGGAAAGTCATCAGCTTATCTTTGTATGGGTCTTCCGGGTTTTCCTGCATATCGGCGAAGCCTTTGAATTTTAGGTCGGAAATCACCGGACCTATTTTTGTTGTCCGTACAATGTACTCAGTTTCCATGGAGTCTTTTATATAGATCTTTTCCACAATTGAATCCATTGCCACAGACTGGTTGTTGTAAACATACTTCCTGCTATCAGCAGAATCACGCTTCAAGATGATGAAGTCATTGTCATCATTCATTAAATTCGTCAATCCCCAGCTGATAAATTTATTATTACCTATCACAACACCGGGAATGCCGGGGAAAGACATACCGCGAACATCCAGCGGGCCGCCTTTGAGATACAGCTCATACCATCTTGATGGCGCCTGCAGGGCCAGGTGCGGATCGTTGGCAAGAATAGGCTTGCCGAACATTGAACGGCTGCCTGAAACTACCCATGAATTGCTTCCGGTATGCGATACATTAATATTAAAGAACTTCCGGTAGCTTTGGTTCATTTCAAAAAAATCTTTTCCTAAGAACGAAACCTGTCTGAGATATCTCGCATTGTCATTTTCCAATAGCCCGGTTTCCGTTTTCTTCCTGCGTTTCTTCGGTGTTTCATCTTCATCGTTTAAAGCAGTCGAATCAATTTCTACCGGTTCAGGTTTTGTGTAGATAGTAATATTGGTGTCCGGAAAGATGAGAGCAGTTCTTTCAATGCCGGTTTTGTTCAGTACTTCTCCCATGATATAATCTGTATACCACGCTATGTTCAGGTCCCAGCCCATCATTCTCGCAAGCATTAATGAATGTTCAGGCTTCCAGGGCTCGGGTCTGTAATTCATAGCGTCAAACTCAACAGGCATATTATCGTAATGCGTTTCAATGAATTTGTTCACACCCGCTGTATAAGAAGTGAGTATTTGTTTTGATTCAGGACTGATGCTGTTATACCAGCTATAAGCGAACCTGTGTATTCCTATGGTTCTGAATAATTTATCAAATTCAATCACCTGGGAGCCGAATACTTCAGAAAGTCTGCCCTGCGCGACCCTGCGGGTCAGGTCCATTTGCCACAATCTATCCTGAGCATGCATGTAACCTTCTGTAAAATAAGCATCATCCTGGTTTTGGGCTATAATACCCGGCACCCCGAAATCATCAAAGTACACCTTAACCTGTGATTTTAAGCCTGAAACGGCAATTTCACCGGAAGTTGGATAGAAAGACTTTTTGGAAAGATTATTAAAAAGTAAGCCCAGAATAAGAATTACGGGTATAATGATAATAAAGATGCCAAGAAACGTTTTAACGTATTTATTCATTTAAATATATACAAATATAACCATAT
>CAZQYL010000199.1:0-4893 GCA_964597425.1 uncultured Ignavibacteriales bacterium
AAAATTGTGTATTTTCATCATCCGCCGTATTCATCGGGTCAGCATGGAAACAATGCTGATATGCAATGGCCATTCAAAGAGTGGGGTGCAACAGTGGTCTTATGCGGACATGAACACAACTATGAAAGGCTTGTTGCAGAAGATGGTTTGACATATTTTGTGAATGGCCTGGGCGGCAAGGACTGGCGGGAGTTTGCTGCTGTTGTACCTGAAAGCAGGATAAGGTTCACGGGCAACTACGGTGCTATGCTTGTTACAAGTTATATGGATAGCCTGAATTTGAAATTCATTGCATACCCTGATTCAGTTAAAGATGATACTACAATTGTTTTACCGCCTATAGGAATACAGCCTGTTTCTGAAATTGCTTCTGAATTTAGGCTTAGTCAAAACTATCCTAACCCATTTAATCCAGTAACCAAAATAGAGTTTCAGCTTCCTGAAAGCGGATTGATAAATATCAGCATATTTGATGTAAATGGAAAGCTAATTGAAAAACTGGTAAACGGAAATTTTTCCGCCGGGAAATTTTCGGTTGAATGGAACGCTGAAAACTTTCCCAGTGGAGTATATTTTTGCAGGATAGAAGCAGGAAGCTTTTCAGATGCAATGAAGATGATACTGGCAAAGTAACCTGATCATGGTTTGATTGCTTAAGATCGGCTTTTTCCTAAATCGTAAAATATGGATATAGTTTTTACGAAATACTGCAAGTCTAATAAGCTGACACATTTAGAACCAAATAGTTTATACCCCGAATATCACCTTGCAAATGAAAGTAATTTCATTTTAATTAGCAAAGATCTTATGCAAATATCTTCAGGTAGTACTTTGATGCCTTTGCATTGGACATAACTAATTTCAGATAAGGGATTTTTGTTTTTTATTAAGAATTAAGATTTTTATTGTTTTTGCATTAACTAACAGAAAGGAGCCTTTGAACAATGATACCACCTTAAGTGAAAAAGCAAGTACGGCAACAATATACAAGTAATTTACACTGTTTTTTAAACCTAAACTAAAATAACAATGAAAACTTTAATAAAAATTACTTTCATAACAGTAATATTTCTCTTCAATTATATATGCTATGGCTGGTCCATAAACATATCAAGTCCTACCGGAAGTTATACATGCCCCGGACGTTACAACTATCAAAGCAGCGGAACATTCAACGTAACATTTTCATTAAGCGGTATTTCTGAAAGATATGATTATTTTGTTAATCTTAAGAAAGATGGAACGATTATTCATACTACATCAACAGGTAGTACCAGTAACGGCAATCCTGTGACCGTACAGATCCCTTACGCTAACTTGTGCTATAACAATAAAATGGAAGTTCAGGTTTATGCATACAAACACAGCGGTTCGGGAGATAACCAATCCGCCAGCGCGTTTACTGTGGTTTATAACAATCTGAACTACACAGGTTGTAACAGTCCGAATCTCGCTGTGTTAAACGGCTCCGAATCACATCAGAATAATTACCAGCTTGGTACTTTTTATCATGGATGGAGCTGTGGTGTAGCTAACGGAGTATACGCATACAAGAGGTACAAAGTTGAATGGACGGTATATGGTGATTTTACCAATAAAAGTATATTAATTAACCAGGATTTATCCCTGGGATACAATGGTATGATTCCCAATTATCAGTACACCAATGCATTTGTTGAAGTAACACCAACAAGCGCACATTTTTATACTTTTGTTTACGAGTTAAAAGCCAGTATGAATGGAAGTTATCTGGGTTTCTATCCCTGTCCTCCTTCAAGTGCAGCAATTGTTTATACAGTAGTTTCAAATCCGGCGCCCGTAATTTTAGGATTTACTCAAACCCCATCGATAATTTATCCAGGCGGATCAGGAACTGTTGTTTGCAATCTTGCACAGGGCAGTTGCTGCAATTTAGGCTATAATTGGTCACATAGCAATAAACCAAATTATGTTTCAGTAACTTTCAATGGAAATACTGCAACTATATACAATAATCATACTTTGGATAATATTGATATGAATGATCTTGCACCCGAATTTGGTTTGACATGCCAGGTAACCAATAATTACGGTTCCGATGCGAAAAGTTATGGGCCATTACTTTCAACAAATGGCGGAGGATGCCCGTGGGTTTTTGTTCAGACTGATAATAATACGTACAGTGAAGATAATAATATCCTGCACCGTTCTGAGTTACCCGAAAATGCAGACGAAGACATCACCGATATGTACAAACTCAATTTAACACCATTGGTCACAGATAACAATGAGATCCAGGTGAAGATCATTGAAACCGGGAAAAAATACAGTTATTTTGATAGATTCAGAATGTATGTTGTGGATCATTCAAATGCTACAGAGGTTGGCGTAACTGAAGATAATCAGATTGTACTGTTTACAAAAAACAATGTTGTTTCTACTGATACTGCAAATCTAAATGATACCATGAATATTACTTCACAGATACAATACCCATTTGTTATGGAAGGTGATGCCCTGGATGGAGATACACTTCAGCACGCTTATGTTCATTTCCCATCCAATTCCTTTAAGAATTTTGCGTTGATCACAAACATGGATTATGACAGAATTGTGCCCATTGCAAAATGGGATGCTGCCAGTGCGACATGCTACACAAATGAAGGTGCAGTATCAACTTCATTTGCAATGCGCGAACTATCGCATGAAATAATCGTTCCTTTCAATTTGTCTTCACTTTCTACTGTTAGCGTTAGTAATGTTAATCTGGCTTATCAAAGGCATTTCAGCGTCAAATATATTGCGCTGGCTCCAATTTCAAATGTTACTTCATATGAGGAGGCACCTTTGAATTCTGCTGTTCTTTCCGGTACAGGTGATGTAACGCAATTTGTACAAAGCGTTGATCAGGAATATTGCGAAATGGATTCATTATCTAACGTCGTTTTGACATTCGATATGAAAGAGATTTCAGCATTAGGAGAAAATATGGTGAGAGATTATATTTTTGTTACTGTTGGCAGGTATGTTAATTCGAATCCTAATGATAATTCTGAAGGGGACTACAGTATTTCAAGGAAAACCAATGATGATATGTTACAGAATCAGCCACTGCAGTATAAACTTTATACCAACTATCCTAATCCGTTTAATCCTGTGACCATGATTAAATATGATGTTAAGAACAGCGGTCCTGTGAAATTAAAAATATTCAATGCCGTTGGGCAGCTTGTAACAGAGCTGGTAAATGAATTCCAGAATGCAGGAAGTCATGAAGTGATATTCGATGGTTCAAAACTAGCCAGTGGTGTATATTTCTACAAGCTTGAAGCAGGTGATTTTGCAGATAGCAAAAAAATGGTTTTAATAAAGTAACAGCCGGTAGTATTCAGAGGCAGGTTTGCCTGCCTCTGAAATTTATAAAATTTCATTTAATGATATGAAATCTCAAATTTTGATTTTTTCATTACTGAGTATTTTGTATACTGAAGAATACAGATCTCAATGGATTACAGAGCTGGTTAATCCTTCAAACTTCAGCTTAGAATATGTTAATATCGTAGATAGTTCTACTGCTTGGTCTGTAGGCCATTACAGCGGTAACCAGGATTCTTCAATCCTGTTTATAAGAACCAACAAATCCCCATGGTTCCAGCACTATTTGGAAATTGCCAACTACAATGATTTTACCTGTATTGCTGCGCTTGATAGTGACAGAGTATGGATAGGTACTGCTAATGGCAAAGTCTATCATTCTTCTTACAATAATAATAAAACGGTACTGCAGATTGATATAGGTGGAGCAGGTTATATCAATGATATAGAATTTTCCCGGTCTAATAAAAATTATGGATATGTATTCAGCGATCCGCCCGGGGGAGCGGGTACGCCTTTTAAGATCTTCAAGACAACAAACGCCGGGGTAAACTGGATAGAGTTTTCTCCGCTTTTTGGGGGAACCTATATCGGAGCATTTGCATCAATGTGCGTAACGGATTCTGTTCATGTGTGGCTGGGACTAAATTGCCAGCAGTCATTCTGTCAAATTCCAAAAGTCGCATATACTACCAATGGCGGAATCAACTGGCATTTAGCATCTATACCTGATGGCTCCAACTACGTATCAGCTGTTATTTTCAAATCAGATAATTTATTCGGAATTACTGCACCCTGGGATCAATCTCCAAACAAATTATACAGATCAACGAATGGAGGAAATTCCTGGTCCTTTCTGTTAAATACACAGCTGCAGCAACCCATAAACAGCTTATGCTGGGCAAACGGGACAAATAACTGGTATTTCTGCTCAAATGAAGAATTTGATCAGATCAAGAAATCAACTGACGACGGAGTTACGTGGAATCCGATGTCCCTGTCTATAGGGTCTGATCAGGTTATGGCCATGGATATTATGCAGCAGGGCAATAATGTTTTCGGGTATGCTGTAACTCTAAATGGAAGAATCCTGCGATTGGTTGATAGTGTTTCTGTTATTGGTATTCACAATAATAACACTCAAATTCCGGGGGATTATCTTATGGAGCAGAATTATCCAAACCCTTTTAATCCTTCAACATTAATTAGTTTTCAGATACCTCAAAATGGTCAGGTAAACATAAATATATATGATCTTAACGGAAAACTTACTGAAGAACTGGTAAACAGATATTTTTCAGCGGGTAAATATTCTGTTGAGTGGAATGCTGAGAACTTTCCAAGCGGAGTGTATTTCTGCAGGATAAATACCGGCAGCTTTTCAGATGTGATTAAAATGGTGCTATTGAAGTAACAGATTCTTCAATATTAATAAATTTCAAGCCTTTAGCAGTAACAGCTGGAGGCTTTTCTGTTATTTGGGTTATTAATTATATAATAGAATTAATCCAAAAACATTGATATTATTGAATATCTAAA
>CAZQYL010000200.1:0-1307 GCA_964597425.1 uncultured Ignavibacteriales bacterium
GAAATGATAATGAATATCAGCGCGGATGCTCTCATTAGATTCGTCAGCGTTTTATCTGTTGCGGTTTTATTAACGAAACCCTGATAAAAATCCTTTACGACTGATGAGCTTGAAATTAGAATTATCGCTGCCAGGGTTGACATGGATGCAGAAAGTATCAGCAGGAGCATAAGTACAAACAGGTATTCAGGGATTACTTTGTTCAGCAGGTCAGGCATCAGTGAATCGAACACAGGCTTTCCATTACTGAAAGCATTGGGCGCATTTTCAGGTGTCAAAAAGACACGTGAAGTTGAACCCACAAAGTATGCGACTGAAGCAATAACTATAGAAAACATTGTTGAAGCTATCATTCCTGTTCTTACAGCTTTCTTATCTCTCACAGCGTAGAATTTCTGGATAAGCTGCGGCATAGCAAACGGCGCAACTGATGTTAAGAATGTTAGGTAGAATAAATTCCAGAACCCTGCGGGTCCGAGCCATGAAACCAGCCTGGGGTCATGCGCAGATAGTTTTGCGGTAAGTTCTGTAAGTCCCCCGGCAGCATTAACAGTTGTATATGAAAGTACCGCGCATCCTATTAACATTATTATCCCGAAGACCACATCTATCATTGTCATGGAATTATACCCGCCAAGCACAAGGTATAGACCGGTGAATCCTCCCATGAAGATGAGCGCGAGAGAGTAATCGATATTGAACGTAACTTTAAATAAATATGATAGCCCGATAAATACCGCGGCTGAATACGGTATGAAAAGGAAAAATATAGCAATTGATGAATACAGTTTAAATCCTTTGCTGTTATATCTTTTTTCAAAATATTCCGGCAGTGTTGAAACTTTGTATTCAATTGACATTTGTTTAATGCGGTGTCCCATTATCCACCATACGCCCAGCACGCCTACGAGTGAATTAAACAGCGCTATCCACAGGCCTGAATAACCGAAGTTCCATCCAACCTGCCCTGCAAATCCGATAAACAGTACGGCTGAAAAATATGCGGTGCCGTAAGTAAAAGCGGTCATCCATGCGCCTATTTTTCCGCCGCCAAGAAAGTAATCATTAAAAGATTTAGTTTTCCTCATCCCTATTATACCGGCTGCAATAATTGCCATACAGAACAGGGAAATTATAATTATTCGCGTTATCATTATCTTACAGTAAGTTTAAAATAAAAAAAATTCCCGCCTCAAGCGGGAATAAAAATTGCATCAGTAATATTTTGATGATAAAAGGTTCATTTTACAGTATTAATAACATTATAACCTTAATGTGTTAGCAGCTTTTTAAAATGTGATGCCAGG
>CAZQYL010000200.1:1407-4862 GCA_964597425.1 uncultured Ignavibacteriales bacterium
TAAAACTTCCGAAGTTATCTGTTATGATTTCTTATATCTTTCTTCGGCTTTATCAGCTTCTGCGCTTAATTCTTTAGGCAGTGCACCTTCGAATATCTTGTAATACTCGCGCATTTCGTTTACTTCTTCAATGCCCTGCACTTTATCAACGGTAAAGAGCTTTTCCAGGTTTTCTTTTGATATATCAAGTCCTGTTACATCAAATTCTTCAACCAGGGGCAATCTGCCAATAGGCGCATCAACTGCTTTCGCTGTTCCGTTAACACGCTCAATAGCCCATTTTATCGCACGGATATTATCACCGTAACCGGGCCACATGAACTTGCCGTTCTCATCTTTGCGGAACCAGTTAACATAAAATATCTTCGGCATTTTTTCGCTGTCATTGTTCTTACCCATATTTATCCAGTGACCGAAGTAGTCGCCCATGTTGTAACCGCAGAACGGTAACATTGCAAACGGGTCATGGCGAAGTTTGCCTACTGTTCCGGCAGCTGCCGCTGTCATTTCACTTGAGCATGATGAACCCATGAACACACCATGATTCCAGTCATACGCCTCGGTAATCAGCGGAACAAACGAAGCTCTTCTGCCGCCAAAAAGGAATGCTGAAATTGGCACACCTTTGGGATCTTCCCATGCAGGATCAATAACCGGGCACTGTGATGCAGGTGCGGTGAAGCGTGAATTTGGATGTGAAGAAAGCTCACCGCTCTCGGGTGTCCAGTCTTTTTTATGCCAGTCAATTAAGTGAGCGGGTTTTTCGTCAGTCATACCTTCCCACCATACATCGCCGTCATCAGTATATGCAACATTTGTAAAAATTGAATTCTTTGTCATAGAAAGCATTGCGTTGGCATTTGTTTTCATTGAAGTGCCGGGAGCAACACCGAAGAACCCGTTTTCAGGATTGATAGCGTAAAGTCTGCCGTCATCGCCAATTTTCATCCATGCGATATCATCGCCAACTGTTTCAACTTTCCACCCCGGAAGCGATGGAGTAAGCATTGCGAGATTTGTTTTTCCGCATGCTGAAGGAAACGCTGCCGCGATATATTTTTTCTCGCCGCCCGGAGGTGTAACTCCGAGTATAAGCATATGTTCAGCCATCCAGCCCTGCTCACGCGCAAGCACGGAAGCGATTCTGAGCGCGAAACATTTCTTTCCGAGTAACGCATTTCCGCCGTAACCGCTGCCATATGACCATATTGCTTTTTCTTCAGGGAAATGTACGATGTATTTAGTATCGCTGCATGGCCAGTCAATATCTTTTTTGCCGTCAGTAAGCGGGTAGCCGACTGAGTGCATTGCGGGAACGAATTCACCGTCGCCAAGGACATCCAGCACTTTCTGTCCTATGCGCGTCATAATTCTCATGTTAACTACAACGTAGGGTGAATCTGTGACTTCGATACCAATGTGGGCTATCTTTGAGCCAAGCGGACCCATGCTGAAAGGAATAACGTACATCGTTCTGCCTTTCATGCATCCTGCAAACAAGCCTTTCAGAATGGATTTCATTTCATTTGGATCCATCCAGTTATTTGTGGGGCCGGCATCTTCTTTCTTTTTGGAACAGATAAAGGTTTTATCTTCAACTCTTGCTACATCACTTGGATTTGAAGTTACCCAGTAACTGTTCTCTCTTTTTTTAAGGGGTTTAAACTGACCGCTCTTCACGCACTGTTCGATGAGCATTTTATTCTCTTCTTCAGAGCCGTCACACCAGTGAACTGAATCAGGCTGGCACAGCTCCGCCATTTCCTTAACCCAGTCTTTAAGCTTTTGATTGTTTGTCATTTTTCCTCAACATTAAGTTAAAATTTTTACCGCAGCTTTGAAAGTGTAAATAATGAATTTAGCCCACTTCCTCATCCAAGCATTTCATTTTTTACAGAATTTTTGGTAAACCAAAAAGCTAAAATACGCTTTTTTGTGGTTTTTTTCAATTTAGAAAGTGGTGGGTAAAGGTTAGGGATTTTGGTGGTTTTGCGCGGTGATTTTAACTCAATTTTAACTATGGATTAACATCAATCCAGCGAATCATACTGTATTAATTCCCACTTCAGGCATTTATGGTAAAATGCCAGCTCGCATAATATACCCGCATCTTCGCAAATCACCGTAAAGTGAGATTTAAAGCCTTCCTCGTTATCCGGCAGCCGCCAGATATTGGCTATCTTGGTAACCTTGTATGTGCGGTTATTCCATTTGAATTTCAGTATATCCACTTTGGAGTTGTGGAAATGTGAAATAACTTCGATAGCCTCAAATACCTGAACTTGTGTGTATGCCATAACAATTAGCAATTAACAATGAGCAATTAACAAATAGTAAATAACAAATAACAAAAAGATGATACGAGATAACTCGTGCCACGAATAGAGGTTTCAAAACTGTAAAATTGAAAGTTAAAATCTCAGGAAATTAATGAGTATTAATGAAGCTAATCTCGTGGTACGATTATCCTCCCAAAATTAAACCAATAAACCTCTGCAAAAAATTCTATTATTTTTTGCTTGACTTCTCCCGAAAAATACTGTATATTTATACAGTGTAATTATATACAGTATTTATATTAATATGAAAAAACTCACTAAAAATCAGCAGAAGGTGGCGGATTTTATAAGCCGGTTCACGAAAGAACATTTATACTCCCCCACCTACAAAGAAATTGCGGAGCATTTCAAAGTTAATGTAAACGCCATTCAGCAGACAGTAACGGCACTTGTTAAGAAAGATGCCCTTGAACGCTCCGAAGGTATTGCGCGGGGATTGAGGATAAAATCCGCCCCGGATGCGGAAATAATTCATGGCAGCACGGCAATGATAACCATTCCATTATATGGCAGCGTAGCTGCCGGCGAGCCCATCTTTGCCGATGACAACATTGAAGGCTTCATTACAGTTGATAAACCAAAACGCTCATCGGGCGAGCTTTTTGCCGTTACAGTGCGCGGTGACAGTATGACCGATAAGAAAATTGTTGAGCGCGATAAGCTGATAGTCCGCAAACAAAATACCGCCAACGACGGCGAAATTGTCGTTGCCCTGCTTGATGATGAAGTGACCGTAAAGGTATTTAAAGCAAATGGCGGAAAGCCCTACCTTCAGCCGGCAAATAATAAATATGATCCAATACACAGGCCGTTTAAGATACTTGGGATAGTGGTAGGATTGACGAGGGATTTTACAGCAGTATGATGGTAAGTAAAAAGTGAAAAAGCAAAAGGCAAAAATGTTTTAATTCGATTTTTTATTTCACCCCGAAGCGCAGCAGAAGATTATCCCGCAAAGATTTCTGCTTCTCAAAAACGCACCTCTGGTGCGTTTTTTGGGGTGAGATGTATAATTGACCTCAAAATTATTGAACATTTAAGATTAGACAAAGGTTTTCGGACTCCTCTCCCCTCTCCTTACAGGAAAGGGGCTGGGGGGTGAGGTAAATAATTGAC
>CAZQYL010000201.1:0-1884 GCA_964597425.1 uncultured Ignavibacteriales bacterium
AATTATTGCTCCATTTTGTAGGAGTTGTTGTCCATGTTACTTCAAGTCCGCTGGTGATACAATCTTTTCCGATTCCTGAGTTAAAACTGCTTTTCCATCCAAGTCCCTGCTCGGTAATATCTCCCGCTTCGGGCTCAACTCCAACATGGGTTGCTTCGCCTGCGCCGTGGGTTTTACCGAATGTGTGACCGCCAGCGATAAGCGCAACGGTTTCTTCATCGTTCATTGCCATACGTGCGAAAGTTTCGCGGATATCTTTTGCTGCTGCTATTGGGTCGGGGTTGCCGTTGGGACCTTCAGGGTTCACATAGATCAAACCCATCTGCACTGCGGCTAACGGATTTTCAAGATCGCGCTCGCCGGAATAGCGTTTATCAGCTTCAAGCCATTTTGCTTCACTGCCCCAGTAAACATCCTGGTCGGCTTCCCAAACATCCTGCCTGCCGCCGCCAAAACCGAATGTTTTGAATCCCATTGATTCCAGCGCAACGTTACCGGTTAATATCATCAGGTCAGCCCATGAAATTTTCTGTCCGTATTTCTGCTTGATAGGCCAAAGCAGTCTGCGTGCCTTATCAAGATTCGCGTTATCAGGCCAGCTGTTTAATGGCGCAAAACGCTGCTGTCCCTGACCGGCTCCGCCGCGGCCATCACCTGTGCGGTATGTGCCTGCTGAGTGCCATGCCATGCGTATAAACAAGGGACCGTAGTGTCCAAAATCTGCCGGCCACCAATCCTGTGAATCAGTCATAAGTTTTTTCAGGTCCTCTTTTATAGCCTGGTAATCAAGGCTTTTGAAAGCTTCTGCGTAGCTGAAATCTTTACCCATCGGGTCAGAGAGCTCAGAGTGCTGGCGAAGTATGTTAAGCTTTAACTGGTTCGGCCACCAGTCACTGTTTTTGGTTCCTCCGCCGGAGAAACCATGCCCGGCTACAGGGCACTTTCCGTTTTCATTATTGTTTCCCATAAATTGAATTTGTTATATTTTTTTGGTTTATATGATCTTCAGAATAATAGAATACAAAGCAGCTGGCAATAACTGCTGAACATTAACGTTGATTTCTGTGAATTAGAATTAAAATTTAACTCAATTATAGAAAATATTAAAGGTAAAAATAATAACGTGATGCGCGTGATTATCGTTTCAGAAAGGGATATAGGTAAAGATTAACCACTAATTACACGAATTGCGCGAATTGGTTTTGATATTCCCGCAGAGTCCCTTACAGGAGACTCTGCGGAGACGTTGGGGGAGACTTTGCTAAGAAATGGTACACTCTGCGAGGCGTTTCTTGCCGCCTGACTGCCTTAGCAGTAAGCAGTCTTATGAAAAGTACCTTACTAGAGATTCTACGAAGGCGGGAAGATAAATCTATTTCAATCTAACTAATTTACCTTTTCGCTTTACAATATTTTTATAATCCCACTGGATATCCTTCGCTTTCTTAAGCCAGCGCCTGAGGTGTGTAACTTTGATTTCATCAGTTGAATTATATCTCTTTTCCGCGGCTTTAAACGAGCCTTCAGCACTCAATCCGGGTTCATCAAATGATTGTCCGCTCCAGAAAAGTAATCTGACACTATCTTTAAGCTTGTGGTAACCTACAACCGGATTTCCTTCAATGAACCATACGGGGTGAGCGTGCCATATCTTATTTTCAGCCTTCGGCAGATTTTTGTTAATTTCCTCAGCCAGTTTCCTGCAGATTTTTTTATCAACCGGGCTTTGTGAATTATTGTATACCTGAATATCCTTTTTAATCATCTTTTTCCTTTGTTTAAAATCTTTTATCCCGCATTATCATAAGCCATTTTTAGCCAGTTTATAACTTCTTTATCAATATCCTTTATATCAGTAATATTGATCTTATGGCTGCACATTGA
>CAZQYL010000201.1:1984-4837 GCA_964597425.1 uncultured Ignavibacteriales bacterium
TACTGGGCATCGATAAGTGAATCCTTGTTTTCAGCTGACCCGGCATCTGAACCTTTTGACTTATGTGCCACCAGGTTGGCGTAGCCATGGGTTAACTTATGCTTTTCTTTAAGGAATTTGATCACCTCACCGTGTTTGGCGAATTTTTCCTTCTGTACGATCTTCACCCATTCATCCAGAGATTTTCCGGTGTTTTTCTCAAGGTTTTCGATCATTGTTAAAGTTGCTTTGTCTACATCCATTATTTATTTTTTTTAGAGTTTAAAAGCGAATTTAAGTACAATAATTGAATAAATAAATGTATGTTGGAACTCATATTTGCATAAGCGTGTTACAACACATAAGAACTAACCACCATTTTTAAACTAACACTACTTAGTCATGAAAAAAATTTCACTGATTCTAGCTTTAATTGCTGTATTTCTTACATTTAACCTGAATGCTCAGACCGTTTGGAAACAGGATCCAAACCACTCAAAGCTGGGATTTGTTGTAACCCACTTATCAATTGCTGATGTTACAGGATACTTTACAACATTTGACGTGACCGTAAATTCTTCACAGGCTGATTTCAGCGATGCTGTTATTGAAATGACGGCAGATATCAATACTATTAATACAGGTATTGAAGCCCGCGATAAGCATCTTAAATCTGCTGATTTTTTTGATGCGGCTACATATCCGACAATGACATTTAAAAGTACATCGATTGAAAAATCAGGTGATAAGACTTTTAAGCTTAAAGGAAATTTAACGATGCACGGTGTCACAAAAGAAATTACAGTTGAACTTATTCATAGAGGAACAATTCAGAACCCAATGGCAAATAACGCAGATGTTGCCGGTTTGCAGATCCTTGGAACGATTAAGAGATCCGATTTCAATATCGGTTCAACTTTCCCTGATTTTGCTATTAGCGATGAAGTAAGAATAAAAGCAGATGGCGAATTTTCGAAAAAGTGATCGAGCATAAAGATTGTTTAATAGTTGATTGATTGAAAGAATTATTAAGCATTTTCATAAAAGCCTGTCTTTTTAGACGGGCTTTTTTTTATACAGAAATTGATGTAAGTCAATTGATAAAATTAGGTAAAAGTGTATATTGGAGTATAAATAAATACAATTATATATGAATGAAACCAGGGAATCTGAATCAGTAAGTATGAATCTGAATGAGCTGCTTAAATACCAGTCAGGTGCAGTAGTAAGTAAAGTACTGCTTAAAAAAAGCAGCGGAAATATTACACTTTTTGCATTTGATAAAGGCGAGGGATTAAGTGAGCATACCGCTCCATTTGACGCTTTTGTGCACATAACAGATGGCGAAGCTGAGATAACAATTTCAGGTAAGCAGCAAATACTGCGCGGGGGAGAGGCAATTGTAATGCCTGCAGGTGAGCCGCATTCATTAAAGGCTATTGCAGCCTTTAAGATGATATTGGTGATGATAAAATCTGAGTGATAGTGTGCTTTTGGTTTCCCTCCAAGGGAGTCCTTTGGACAAACCGGTCCGCCACGGCGGATTGGGAAACAGGGTTAAAAGTCATAGCCACGAATTTCACGAATTTGTTTTGGAATTGTCGCAGAGTCCCTTTTCAGGAGACTCTGCTAAGACAGGCAAGTGTTGCCTTCAATTGAAATTAACAGCAATAAAAAAAGCCTGTATAACTACAGGCTTTATTTTTAAATGCAGTAAAGTATATGATGTATGCTGTGCTGATCTGAAATAATTATGCCGGGGTCTTTCCGGTATCTTCAGGCTTTTTCTTAGGCGGAAGCCCAAGAAGCAATCCGGAAGCGAAACCGTAGCCGGTAGTGATGTACCAGTTAGAGCTCAGCGGGCAGCCGTTTGAGCAGCCCACATAATAATAGTAAGCATACCCTATTAAACCGCCAATAATACCATATAATCCTAATTTAAGAAATTTGTTCTTTACGTATTTATCTATCATAATGCTCTTAACCCTTTAGTTTTTTCCTTAATGTGCTGAGTCCCAAAGGCAGGTAAAGCGGACATGAGCCAATTAAACTTGTTAATACAAATATAACTGCAAATACCATCAGTATAATTCCAAGTGTACCTGAAATTGTTCCCGTGAAATACAGAACAAACACCGCTATTGCGATAATTATCCTAATGATCTTATCTGCTGAGCCCATATTCTTTTTCATGATCTTATTTTCTATTTATTAGTTAACAAGTAATATTTCGTTTATTGCTTTTACAAAGCTTTCCTTTGGCAATGCGCCCATTGACATCTGCGGTTTGCCATCCATCGGGATGAAAAGTATTGAAGGAATACTGCGTATTCCGAAAACCTGTGCGAGTTCCTGTTCAGCTTCAGTATCTATTTTGTAGATCTGTACTTTGCCGTCGTATTCTTTTGAAAGCTCTTCAAGAACCGGGGCAACCATTTTGCAGGGTCCGCACCAGTCAGCGTAGAAATCGATAATTACAGGCTTATCGCCCGTGAATTTCCACTCTTTTTCTGTTTCGTAATTAAACACTTTCTGTTTGAATTCTGCTGCTGTTAAATGTACCATTTTAGTCGTTCCTTTTGTATTATTTTCTTTATTAATATTTTCTTTTTTAACCGGCTCGGGGTTCGATTTCATATTATTATTTGTAACCGGGTTCTGCATGCCCGTATTCTGATTTCCCGGCGTATTGTAATTTACAGATTTATCTTCTTTTTTACCACATGAAGCAAGTAAAACTGCAAACAAACCCGCGAGAATTACAATGTGAACTTTTAGTTTAGCGTTTTTCATAAAATTGATAACAAAGATAGCTTTTAATTAGTTGCTAATGGCAACTTAATTAATTTTGTTTGCAAAGTCAAGTCCGGCTTA